>NZ_JBFUEN010000006.1:0-268650 GCF_056403915.1 Terrabacter sp. P2_E3 | reverse complement strand
CCGCGGCGGCGCGCGTCGCCGACGACGGCCGGTGGGCGCGCGGGGTCACGGCCGAGTCCGTGCTCTGGGCCATCTGGCAGGGCGCGGGGGTCGCCGACGGGTGGCGGCGACAGGCGCTCTCCGGAGGCACGTCGGGCGAGCGGGCCGACCGCGATCTCGACGCCGTGCTCGCGCTCTTCGACGCGGCGGGCGCGTTCGTCGACCGGCTGCCGACCGCCGGCCCCGACAAGTTCCTCGAGCACATCCAGGGTCAGGACGTCCCCGGCGACACCCTGCTCGTCGGCGGTCAGTCCGGGGGCCGGGTCGCGCTGCTGACGCCGCAGACCGCCGCCGGCCGGCAGTGGCGCATCGTCGTCGTCGCGGGGGTCCAGGAGGGCGTGTGGCCCGACCTGCGCCTGCGCGGCTCGGTCCTCGGGTCCGAGGACCTCGTCGACGTCGTCGCCCAGCGGCCGCTCGGCTTCCGCGCCGCCCAGGCCGCGGTGCGCTACGACGAGACGCGCCTCTTCCTCGTCGCCGTCACCCGCGCCACCGAGCGGCTGCTCGTCACCGCCGTCGGCAACGAGGACGAGCAGCCGTCGGTCTACCTCGACCTCGTCGACCCGCCTGCCACGACGCGTCTGGCCGACGAGGTGCGCCCGCACTCCGAGGTGGCGCGCACCATGACCCTGCCGGGGCTCGTCGGAGAGCTGAGGCGCGAGGCCGTCAGCCCCGACCCGGGCGTCGCCGAGCCGGCCCTCAACCTGCTCGCAGCCGCGGCGCGCGAGGGCGTGCGCGGGGCCGACCCGACCTCGTGGTGGGCGCTCCGGTCGGTCACGAGCGAGCGTCCCGTGCGCCGACCCGACGAGCCCGTGCCCGTGTCGCCGTCGAAGGTCACCTACTTCGCCGAGTGCGGGCTGCGCTGGTTCCTGACGTCGGTCGGTGGCGAGGGCGTCTCCCTCGGCGCAGCCTCCGTCGGCACCTTCGTCCACGACATCGTCGCCGAGCTGCCCGACGCGCCGCTCGAGGAGCTGAAGCACGAGGTCGACGCACGGTGGGGACGCCTGGGGCTCAAGCCCGGCTGGGTCACCGACCGCACCCACCAGGAGGCGCACGACATGGTGGCGCGGTTCGGCGCCTACCGGTCCGCCGCCGAGCGCGACTGGGAGCGCGTCGGGATCGAGTCCGACTTCCGGGTCGAGGTGGGGCGCGCCGTCGTGGCCGGGCGCGTCGACCGCATCGAGCGCGACGCCGAGGGTCGCCTGCGCATCGTCGACCTCAAGACCGGCAAGACCAAGCCGACCAAGGCCGAGCTGGCCCAGCACGGCCAGCTCGGGGCCTACCAGGTGGCCGTCGAGGAAGGCGGGTTCCCCGCGCTCGGAGACCGCAGTGCCGGGGCGGCGCTCGCCTTCATCGGCAAGGGAGGGCTCTCCGGGCTCAAGCCGAGCGTGCTGCCACAGCCACCGCTCGCGAGCAGCGACGACCCGACGTGGGCACGGACGCTCGTGCAGCAGACCGCCGAGGGGATGGGGGCGGCCGAGTTCCGGGCTGCGCAGGGCAAGGCCTGCGAGACCTGCCCGGTGCGGTCGTCGTGCCCCGTCCAGCCCGAGGGAGACGCCCTGTGACGACGACCGAGGCGCGCCCCGCGACGGCGGTGGCGCACAGTGCGTTCGACATCGCGACGGCGCTCGAGATGCCGCCGCCCACGGCCGAGCAGGCCGCCGTCATCGAGGCGGGTGCCCGCCCGCTGCTCGTCGTCGCCGGCGCGGGCTCGGGCAAGACCGAGACGATGGCGGCGCGCGTCGTGTGGCTCGTCGCCAACGGCCTCGTCGACCCCGACCAGGTGCTCGGCCTGACTTTCACCCGCAAGGCCGCGGCCGAGCTCTCCCAGCGCATCGCCAAGCGCCTGCGAGGCCTCGAGCGGGCCGGCATCTGGAGGCCGCCCGCCGACGACGGCACGGGCGCCGAGGTGCTCGGCGGCACGCCGACCGTCTCCACCTACCACGCGTATGCCGGCCGGCTCGTCCGCGAGCACGCCCTCCGGGTGGGCATCGAGCCGGAGTTCCGCATCCTCACCGAGGCCGGGGCGTGGCAGCTGGCTGCCGAGGCGGTGTCGCGCTGGGACGGCCCGATGGACGACGTCGTCAAGAGCGAGGCGACCGTCATCCAGGCCGTCATGGCGCTCGCCGGCGAGATGGCCGAGCACGTGCGCACGCCCGTCGACGTGATGGACCACCTCGACGCCGTGCTCGCGCGCCTCGACGCCCTGCCCGACGGCGAGGGCCGTGGGTCGCTCACCGCCGCGCGAGACGCGGTCGCCGTCCTGCGCGAGCGCCGCACGGTCCTGCCGATCGTCGAGGCCTTCCTCGCGCTCAAGCGCGAGCGCGAGTCCCTCGACTTCGCCGACCAGATGGCCATCGCGGCCCGGCTCACCCGTTCGGTGCCGGCCGTCGGCCAGATCGAGCGCGAGCGGTTCCGGGCCGTGCTGCTCGACGAGTTCCAGGACACGTCCGAGGCGCAGCTCGAGCTGCTCCGCTCGCTCTTCCACCACCCCGGGGTGGCGCTGACCGCCGTCGGCGACCCCAACCAGTCGATCTACGGCTGGCGTGGCGCGAGCGCCACCACCCTGCTGCGCTTCCCGTCCGAGTTCGGCGGCGACGAGGGCCCCGCCGACGTCCTGCCGCTGTCGACGAGCTGGCGCAACGACTCGCTCATCCTCGATGCGGCCAACGCCGTGGCCGCGCCGCTCGCGACCGAGCACGTGCAGCCGCTGCGGCCTCGGCCGGGCGCCGGGGTGGGGACGATCGAGGTGGCCCGGCTCGGGACCGCCGAGGAGGAGGCCGACCACCTCGCCGCCTGGATCGCCGCGCACTGGTTCAGCCCGAGCGGCCGGCGCACCGGCCGCAGCGCGGCCGTGCTGTGCCGGCGACGCTCGACCTTCCCCGTCGTCCTCGAGGCGCTGCGCCGCCACCAGCTGCCCGTCGAGGTCGTCGGCCTCGGTGGCCTGCTCGTCACCCCCGAGGTCAGCGACCTCGTCGCCGCCCTCTGGGTGGTGCAGGACCCCAGCCGCGGCGACCAGTTGATGCGCCTGCTGACCGGGCCCGTCGTCCGCCTCGGCGCGGCCGACCTGGCCGGGCTGTGGGCGTGGGCGCGTGAGCTGCACCGGCGAACGCCCCGCGTCGGGGCCGCCACCTCGACCGCACCCGACCAGCCGGCGGCCGGCAGCCCCGGCGCAGTCGCCGCGCAGGGGAGCCCGGGATCCGGGCCCTCCGGAGGCCGGCCACCCACGGGCGACGGCGCCCCGGCGGACGGCGTCGTGGCGGAGGTGGCGGGTGCCGATGGCGGCACGGCATCAGCCGATGACCGCCGGGGCTCCGACCTCGCGGCCGACAGTGCCGACACCGCCACGCTCGTCGAGGCCCTCGACGACCTGCCTCGCGCCGGGTGGACCGGACGCGACGGCGCCCGCATCGGCGACGAGGCGCTGGCCCGGCTGCACGACCTCGGCGACGTCGTGCGGCGGCTCCGTCGGCTCACGGCGCTGCCCCTCGTCGACCTCGTCGCCGAGGCCGAGGTCGCCATCGGGCTCGACATCGAGGTGCTCTCGCGGCCCGAGCACACGGCCTCGACCGCCCGCGTGCACCTCGACGCCTTCGCCGACGTCGCGGCGCGCTATGCCACGACTGCCGATCGACCCACCCTGTCCGGCTTCCTCAGCTGGCTCGACGCCGCCCGCGACCAGGAGCGCGGCCTCGACGCCGGGCACACCGAGTCCGACGCCGACGCCGTCCAGGTCCTGACCGTGCACGCGGCCAAGGGGCTCGAGTGGGACGTCGTCGCCGTCCCGACCCTCGTCGAGGGAGTCTTCCCGGCGCACGGCGCGACCGCGGTGGCGCCCGTCGCCGACAGCGAGCCCACGGCATACTCCTGCTCGGGTGACGTCAAGGACAAGGGCTGGCTCATCGGGCTCGACTCGCTGCCCTACGACCTGCGCGGCGACCGAGCCGGCCTGCCGCACCTCGACTGGCGCGGGGTGCCCGACCGCAAGGCGCTCAGCGCTGCCATCGACGCGTTCGTCCTCGACGGCGGGCGGCATGCCGTGGCCGAGGAGCGGCGCCTCGCCTACGTCGCGCTGACCCGCGCACGCGCCTCGATGCTCCTGACGACCCACCTCTGGGGTGCCACGAAGAAGACCCTGTCGGTGCCGTCGCGCTTCCTGACCGAGGTCGAGGAGACCCTGCCCGGGTCCGTCGTGCGCACCGCCTGGGCGCCGGACCCCGAGCCGGTCCTCGACGACAAGGGCAAGGCGTCGGCGCCGACCAACCCGCACCTCGCCGTCCCGATCTCACAGCTGTGGCCCCACGACCCGATGGGGGCGAGGCGCGCAGGCCTGCTCGACGCGCACCGACGGATCGCCGCCCTCGTCGACGCGGGTCCAACTGTGCCGCAAGGGGATCCGCGCGTCGACGACCTCCGCATCCTGCTCGCCGAGCAGGCGGCCCGGCGGTCTCGTGATGAGTCCGTCGTCGACGTCCCGCGCCACCTCTCGGCGTCCGCGGTCGTCTCGCTGGCCCGGGACGCGGAGGCGTTCGCGATGTCCCTCCGGCGTCCGATGCCGAGCCCGCCGGCCGTCGCCGCGCGGCAGGGCACGGCCTTCCACGCGTGGATCGAGGAGCACTACGCTCGCGCCGCGTTCGTCGACCTGCTCGACCTCCCGGGCAGCGCCGACGAGGGGGCGGCCGACGACGGCGACCTGGACGGGATGAAGGAGCGCTTCCTCGCCAGCGAGTGGGCCGACCGCATCCCCGAGGAGATCGAGATGTCGATCGAGACGGTCATCGACGGGATCGCCGTCCGCGGCCGGGTCGACGCCGTCTTCCCTCGCGACGACGGCGGTTGGACGGTCGTCGACTGGAAGACGGGTGCCAGGCCGACCGGGCGCGACGCGACCGTCCGCGCGCTCCAGCTCGCGGCGTATGCCGTCGCCTTCGCCCGGCTGCGCGGCGTCGACCCGTCGCTCGTCGACGCGGCGTTCTACTACGCGGGCGAAGGTGTCACGGTGCGTCCCGACCTCCCGGGCGAGGCCGCCCTCGTCGACCTGCTCCGCACCCTCCCCGACTAGCCCCCTCGAGTGAGCGCCCCGTCCCACTCGAGTGAGCGCCCTGTCCCACTCGAGTGGCCCCGTCGTCACACTCGATCCGGTCCGTCGGTGTGGGACCGGTGGGGTTCCGGGGCCACTCGACGGGAGTGACGGGTGGGGTCTCGGGGCCACTCGACGACGCGGCTTGGGCCCGTCAGCTGCGCGCGTCGTGGGCGGGGTGCTCGGGACGGTGCTCGACCGGCACGAAGTCGGAGGCGCCCTCGTGGAGGTCGAGCACGCCGTCGGCGTCCTCGGGCAGGGCCTCGACCTCGTCGATCTCGAAGGTGGAGGCGTCGGCGTCCGCGGCCGTGAGCGGCACGGGCTGGGACTCCTCCACGGCCTCGGCGTGCCACGGTGACCGGTCCGGCCCGGCCGTGCCTCCGGGGACCGCTGGCACGTCGTCGGCGGCGACGGCGTCACCCGGTGCGGCATCGGCCGTCTCCGGCGACGTCGTGGGCGGCTCGGCGTCCCCGGCGGTCCAGTCATCGGGGACCTGCGGCTCGTCGAGCAGCGAGGTCATCGAGATCGCCTGGGTCTCGCCGAGCATCGGGAAGGGCACGTGCGGCTGGGTCGCGTCCCACTCGGGCTCGGGCCGCTCGGGGTCGTCGGGGTCGAGGACCGCTGCGGCACGCTCTCGCGACTGTCGGGTGCGCTCGCTGCGCTCGGCGTCATCCTGCGCGTGACGACGGTCGTCGTCCTCGACCCGGCCGTCGAGGGCGCGCAGCTCGTCGGCGGTGCGCTCGACGACGTCGAGCTGGCCCGACGCGAGGGCGTGGAGCAGGGTCCGCAGCGGCGCCATCTCGGCCGCGAGCCGGGCGCGGCGCACGAGGTGCACGTCAGGTCGCTCGATGCGCGACTCGGCGTAGGCCTCGAGCACGGCATCGAGCGTCTCGGCCGGCGCCAGGCTGGCGAGCTCGGCGAAGTCGTCCGCCGGGTCGCCGACGCGGCTTGCCTCCCAGGCCAGGACGCCACGCACGTGACCGCTCGACGAGTCGTCATCGTCGTCGAACGACGCGAGGACGTTCTCGCCGGTGAAGGTGCCGTGGACCGTGGTCGGGGCGAAGCGCCACAGCGAGACGTCCTCGAGTGCGTGCTCCCAGCGCGTGAGGAGCCCGGTGGGCACGTGCCCCGTCGCGGCGGCCCGGTCGAGCTCGGAGAGCTGGCGGCGGCGGTACGCCTCGGCGTCGTACGAGGGTCGCCCGGCCTCCTCGTAGAGCAGGTGCTCGACATTGTGGATGTGCGCGAGGGTGCGACCCACCTCGGCCGTCAACGGGCCCGGACGGAGCCCCGCGAAGTCGAGGGGTCGACCGGGGACGCGCAGGTAGACGGCCGCTCGGCCCTCCGGCACCTGGGCGAGGCCGCGGACCATGGGCATGGCCACGTCGAGCCGGCGCCCGAGCAGGCCGGACAGGGCGGAGATGTCGTCGAGCATCGCGCCGGCCGCCGACGTGCACGGCGCCTTGACGACCCAGCGGCGGTCCTGGCTGTCCTGGACGTAGGCGATCTCGAAGAGGTCGCCGGGACGGCCCGGGACACCCTCCACCGTCACTGGGTCGAGGCCCGGCACGGCCGAGCTCGCCAGGGCGGCGAGGAAGAGCGGGCTGCGCGTCACGTGTCCACCGTAGGTCGAGCAGCGCGCCGAGCGTGGGAGGCGACGCCCGCGCCGGTCGGTTCGGTGCAGGCTCGACACCGGTGCGCCGGTGCCGGCTCGCCGCCCTAGGGTGGGTCGCGTGGCAGTGACCGACGAGACCCTGGCCGACCTCGCGCTCTCGCGCAGCTCACTGGACCGGGTGGCGCTCGAGCGTCGGCGGCCCGAGGTCCTCACCGAGCTGCTCGACGACCCGCGGACCCGCGTCGCCGAGGTCCGGGGTGACCGCATGCAGGTGTCGGCCCCAGACGGCGCACAGGTGGCCGGTGACGACGGGCTGACGCTCGTCCTGCGCGCCCCCGAGCCCGAGGACCACGCCCGGCTCGGACTGCACCTCGGCCGCGACGGCGACGGGACGGCATACGTGGGCGTCGTCTCGACGGACGACGGGAGCGCGGCCGACGAGGACCGGCCGCCGGAAGGCTGGCTCACGCTGCGGCAGGCGGGCGAGGCGCTCGCACCCCGCGACGCTGGCGTCTTCACGACCGCGCTGGCGCTGGCCCACTGGCACGCGACGCACCGCTTCTGCCCCCGCTGTGGCGCCCCGACCCATCCCCGACAGGGTGGCTGGGTGCGGCGCTGCGAGCGCGAGGGCAGCGAGCACTACCCGCGCACCGACCCGGCGGTCATCATGTCGGTCGTCGACCCCGACGACCGGCTGCTGCTGGGCCGGGGGGCGCACTGGCCCGAGGGTCGTTTTTCCGTGCTCGCCGGCTTCGTCGAGCCGGGGGAGTCGTTCGAGTCCGCGGTCGCCCGCGAGGTCGCCGAGGAGGTCGGCATCTCCGTCGAGGCGGCGCGCTACCTCGGCAACCAGCCGTGGCCGTTCCCCTCGTCGGTGATGATCGGTTTCCAGGCGACGACGCGCGAGACCGAGCTGACGATCGACCCCGTCGAGATGGCCGAGGCGCGCTGGGTGAGCCGTGAGGAGTACCGCGACCTGCTCCGCGACGGCTCGATCCGCACGCCGAGCGGCATCTCGATCGCCAAGCGGATCATCGAGCACTGGCTCGGCCAGACGGTCGAGTCCGTCGTCGAGCCGGGCACGGGGACGAGCTTCTGAGCCTAGTCGGCGCGGCCCGTCAGCCCGCGAGGCGCGAACGGACCTCGGCGAGCGAGGGGTTCGTCGCGGCCGAGCCGTCGGGGAAGACGACGGTCGGGACCGTGCGGTTGCCGCCGTTGACGTGCTCGACGAAGTCGACGTGCTCGGGATTGGCCTCGAGGTCGATCTCGGTGAACGGCACGCCCTCGCGGGTCAGCTGGCCCTTGAGGCGTGTGCAGTAGCCGCACCACGTGGTCGTGAACATCGTGATCGAGCCCTCGTCGGGCGTGACCTGCGTGGACTGGGGCATCGGTTCCTACTCGTGTCGCGACGTCGTGCGTGGTGGTGGGGACGGCCCCCACGGGCGTCGTCCCTCGGTGCAAGGATGACCCCATGGCCAAGCGCGGCGCAAAACGATCCCCCAGGATGGACCTCGACGTCTACGAGACCGAGGTCCGTCGGCTGCAGGCCGAGCTCGTCGCGTTCCAGGAGTGGGTGCGTTCGACGGGTCAGCGGGTCGTCGTCGTCTTCGAGGGGCGCGATGCCGCCGGCAAGGGATCGGCGATCAAGCGGATCACCGAGTACCTCAGCCCTCGCGTCGCCCGGATCGCGGCCCTCCCGGCGCCGACCGACCGCGAGAAGACGCAGTGGTACTTCCAGCGCTACATCGCCCACCTGCCCGCGGCCGGAGAGATCGTGCTCTTCGACCGGTCCTGGTACAACCGCGCCGGCGTCGAGCGGGTCATGGGGTTCTGCACCGACGAGCAGTACGCCCGGTTCCTCGAGCAGGCCCCGCTCTTCGAGCAGATGCTCGTCGATGATGGTGTCATCGTGCGCAAGTACTGGTTCAGCGTCTCCGACGTCGAGCAGGAGCGCCGGTTCCGCAGCCGCGCCAAGGACCCCATGCGCCAGTGGAAGCTCTCGCCGATGGACCTCGAGTCCATCACCCGCTGGGAGGACTACTCCGAGGCCAAGGACATCATGATGGCCGCGACGAGCACCGACTGGGCGCCGTGGCACGTCGTCGAGTCCGAGGACAAGCGGCGCTCGCGGGTCAACGTCATGCACCACCTGCTCAGCTCCATCCCGCACGCCGCGGTGGCGCCCGTCGTGCCGCCCGTCCCCAAGCGCCCGGCTCCGCGCGGCTACGAGCGGCCGCCGCAGCACGAGCAGAACTACGTGCCGGACCACGCCGCGAGCGTGCTGGCCGCCTCGAAGGGTGATCGCTCCTGAGCGCAGTACCGTCCGCCGACGAGATCCTCGCCGGGCTCGACCCGGAGCAGCGCGAGGTCGCGATGGCCCCGCCGGGCCCCCTGTGCATCCTCGCGGGTGCCGGCACGGGCAAGACGCGCGCCATCACCCACCGCATCGCGTATGCCGTCCACTCGGGTGCGCAACAGCCGCAGCGGGTGCTCGCGCTGACCTTCACGGCCCGCGCCGCCGGTGAGATGCGCACGCGCCTGCGTGGGCTCGGGGTGCAGGGCGTCCAGGCCCGCACCTTCCACGCCGCCGCGCTCCGGCAGCTGCATTTCTTCTGGCCGCAGGCCATCGGCGGCGCCGCCCCCGAGGTGATGAGCCACAAGGCGGCGGCCGTCGCCGAGGCGGCGAGCCGGCTGCGCATGCAGTTCGACCGCACGACCGTCCGCGACCTAGCAGCCGAGATCGAGTGGGCCAAGGTCAACCTCCTGACGCCGCAGTCGTATGCCGCCCGCGCCCGTGAGCAGCGACGCGAGCCCCCGGGCCTCGACCTCACCGCCATGGCACGGCTCTTCGAAGCGTACGAGGACGTCAAGCAGCGTCGCGGCGTCATCGACTTCGAGGACGTCCTGCTCCTCACCGTCGGCATCCTCGACGAACGCGAGGACATCGCCCGCACCGTCCGCGGCCAGTACCGCCAGTTCGTCGTCGACGAGTACCAGGACGTCAACGACCTCCAGCAGCGGCTCCTCGACCAGTGGCTGGGGGAGCGCAAGGACCTCTGCGTCGTCGGCGACCCGGCCCAGACGATCTACTCCTTCACCGGGGCCAGCCCGCGACACCTCGTCGGCTTCCCCCAGCGCTTCCCGGGGGCGCAGGTCGTGCGTCTCGTGCGCAACTACCGCTCCACACCCCAGATCGTCGGGCTCGCCAACACCATCGTCGCGTCCGGCACCCAGGCGGCGCGCGACGGGTCGGTGCGCCTCCTCGCGCAGTCCGAGCCGGGTCCCGCGCCCGAGCTGACGAGCTATACCGACGACCCGGCCGAGGCTGCCGCGGTCGCCGACCGCATCCGCACGCTCGTCACCGGCGGGCACCAGGCGGCCGAGATCGCCATCCTCTTCCGCACCAACGCCCAGTCCGAGGCCTTCGAGTCGGCTCTCACCGACGCCGGGGTGGCCTACCTCGTGCGGGGTGGCGACCGCTTCTTCGCCCGCAAGGAGGTGCGCGATGCGGTCCTGCTGCTGCGCGGCGCCGCCCGCAGCGACGACGGCGAGAAGCCGCTCGGCGAGATCACCCGCGACGTCATCACCGGTGCGGGCTGGTCGCATCAGCCCCCGTCGGGCAGCGGGGCCACCCGAGAGCGGTGGGAGTCGCTGACCGCGCTCGCGACGCTCGCCGACGACATCGCGGCAGCGGCCCCCGACGCCCGGCTGCCCGAGCTCGTCGCCGAGCTCGAGCGGCGGGCGGCCGAGCAGCACGCGCCGGCCGTGCAGGGCGTGACGCTCGCCAGCCTGCACGCCGCCAAGGGCTTGGAGTGGGACACCGTCTTCCTCGTCGGCGCCTCCGACGGCCTCATGCCCATCTCGATGGCCGAGGGTCCCGACGCCGTCGAGGAGGAGCGACGTCTGCTCTACGTCGGGCTCACGCGCGCCCGCAAACAGCTCTTCCTGTCGTGGTCCGGCGCCCGCACGCCGGGAGCCCGGGCCACCCGCCGCGTCTCGAGGTTCCTCGCGCCGGCGGCCGACATCCTCGGTCAGGGCGCCCGCAGCGAGGCGAGGTCGGGCGGCTCCAAGCGGTCCGCGCCGAAGGTGGCACCCCTCGCGCACTGCCGCGGCTGCGGCGCCGAGCTCGTCTCCGCGGCGCAGCGCAAGACCGGCCGCTGCGACGACTGTCCGCCCACCTACGACGAGGCGACGTTCGAGCGGCTGCGCACGTGGCGCCTTGCCGTCGCGCGCGAGGCGAGCGTGCCGGCATTCGTCGTCTTCACCGACGCGACGCTCACCGCGATCGCCGAGGACGCGCCCTCCGACGAGGGTCGTCTGTCGGTCATCAGCGGCGTCGGTGCGCGCAAGCTCGAGCAGTACGGCAGCGACGTCCTTGCCATCCTGGCCGGTGCCGACCCGCAAGAAATCTTCGAAAGCCGTTCTGCGGCAAAGTAATCCGCGGGTTAGACGCATTGGCCCAAAATAAGTTCGGAAAACTTCGTTAAATCAGTTGTTCGCCCGCGAGGCGCACGCGTACCCTTGACGAAGTCAAGCCCAGTGGTCTCGGTGGCCGGCTGGGGCCCGTGAGCAGAAGTGAGGAGGTCGGCCTGATGGACAACACCACGATGACGATGAGCGCAGTCTCCTGCGTCCTTTCCGTCCGTCTGCGGCCGACCACCGGCGATGTCCGCCTGGCGGCCACGCGCGCTCCGGAGCAGGGGACCACTGTGTCCATCGCCGCCGTCATGGGCGGCCGTGTCGCCGACTTCCGCGCCCCGATCCAGGGAGACGTCTCGGTCACCGGCCTCACGTCCGCCCCCGCCTACAAGACCCTCGATGTCGTTCGCTCCCGTTCTGGGAGGCCACCGGTCTGACAAGACCCGAAGCCTCACCTCCAGGCCGCGAACCCGACATCACCGGGTCCGCGGCCTTCGTGTTACCCGGGGGAGTTCCCCGGCCGAATGCCGCTCCCACACCGCACCAACCGACACCGACAGATGAGCACCCGACCGGGTGCCTGACAGATCAGGGACACAGATGACTCCCCGGATGCCGAGCAGCAGGACCGAGACCCGCACCACCGGTGCAGGCCTGCGGACCAAGCCAGACACGAGTGAGCAGGGGCACCCCACCACGGGCGCCCAGGAGACGGAGGTGAGAACGATGCAGCTGAGCGAACTGATCGACATGAGAACCGAGGCGGAGCAGGTCGGCGAGACCATTCCGTGCCGCGACTACGACGCGGAGCTCTGGTTCGCCGAGCGACCCGAGGACGTCGAGTTCGCCAAGACGCTCTGCGGGCTCTGCCCGGCGCGGGTCCAGTGCCTCGCCGGCGCCCTCGAGCGCCAGGAGCCGTGGGGAGTCTGGGGCGGGCAGCTGCTCGTCCAGGGCGCCATCGTGGCTCGCAAGCGGCCCCGCGGCCGTCCGCGCAAGCACCCCGTGGCTGCCTGAGCCTGCGTGACCACGCATGACCCAGACGCCCACGGCCACCACCAGCACTTTTCTTCACAGACCAGGAGATCGTCATGAACCAGCTCGAGATGCTGGCTCGCGACCGGATCAACCAGCGCAGTCAGCGCCAGGAACGCAGCGGCATCCGTCGCAGCGCCCGGCTGATCGCCCAGGAGATCCGGGACAGTCGACGCCACAGCCAGAAGTGAACGACCGCGCCACGAGGCGCGTTGCAGGACAACTGAATCGAGTGAGCGAGCCGCGGGTGACGCGCACGTCACCCGCGGTTCCGCACGTCCGGGGCCGTTCGCCCAGCTCCTGAACCCCCTGCCCAGCTCCCTCCTTGCCCGGGCCGAGATCCCGCGTGGCGCCACGAACCACCCCCGCGTCGGCGGATACTCGAAGAAGGAGAAGGGAGAACCCCGTGAACACCTCTACCGAAGCGGCGAGCGAACCAGCTACCGACGCCGCAGCCAGTGACGAGTCCCTCGTCTGCTCCGGGTGCGGCACGACCCCGCGGCCCGAGGACCGGTCCGCAGCCCGGCTCACGTGGAGCCGAGGCGCCGACGCCGGGCGCACGACCTGGACGTGCGAGCGATGCAGCCGCGAGAACCTCCGCTCGATCGAGAGCAAGCTCGACCCCGTCTGGTGGTGACGAGCAAGGCCGTGTGAGCGCGACCGTCCGGGCGAACGTCCGTCAATGGCGTCCGTCAGTCGGCGTCGCCCACGGGCGGTAAGTCCGCCCCGGGGAGCAGCTCGTCGACGATGGCGCGCCCGTGGACGGTGCCGCCGAGCTGGCTGAGCACGCCGATCCCGCCACCCCACACCCGGTGGATGAGGAGGTATTCCGGCGGCAGGTTGAGCTTGTAGGCCACGGCGTAGTTGGGCTGGCGCGGGTCGTTGATGTGCGCGAAGACGCCCCGGAGCCAGTCCCGGCTGAAGGTGAACGTGTCGGTGCGGAACGGCGCCATGAAGGGCTCGAGGTAGTCGAGGAGCCGCTGGGGGTCGAGGTCGATGTTGTCCTTGACGAAGCCGATCCCGCGCAGACCCTCGAGCACGTCCTCGGCGCTGCCCTCGAGGCCGGTGGTGAGCAGCGGCCCGATCTCGGGCGGCATGCCGTTCGGGAGCCGGTTCACGGCCCCGAAGTCGATGACGCCCAGGCGCCCGTCGGGCGTCATGCGGAAGTTGCCGGGGTGCGGGTCGGCGTGCAGCAGCCCGGCTCTGGCAGGCCCCGCGAGCAGGAAGCGCAGGTACAGCTGCGAGGCGGTGTCGCGCTGCTCCTGGGTGCCCTCGGCGATGATCCGCGAGAGGGGGAGCCCGTCGAGCCACTCCGAGACGATGACGTGCTCGCGGCCGTCGACGACGTGCGGCACGGCGAAGTCGGGGTCGCCGTCGAAGGCGGCAGCGAAGGTCGCCTGGGACTCGGCCTCGAGGCGGTAGTCGAGCTCCTCGGCCATCCGGTCGCGCAGCTCGTCGAGGATCGGGCCGAGCTCGATGCCGGGCACCCAGCTCGCCGCGACCTTGGCGACCCGGCTGATCTGCCGGATGTCGCTCATCAGCGCGGCGCCGGCGCCGGGGTACTGGATCTTCACCGCGACGTCGCGACCGTCCTTCCAGACGGCCCGGTGCACCTGCCCGATCGAGGCGGAGGCCACGGGGTGGTCGTCGAAGGACTCGAACCTGCTGCGCCACCGTGTGCCCATCTGGGCGCGGAGCACGCCGTGCACGGAGGTGGTCGGCATCGGCGGGGCGCTGTCCTGCAGCTTGGTCAGCATGGTCCGGTAGTGCACGGCGAGGTCCTCGGGCAGCGCGGCCTCGAAGATCGAGAGCGCCTGCCCGAACTTCATGGCGCCGCCCTTGAGCTCGCCGAGGACCTGGAAGAGCTGCTGCGCCGTGCGGGCCTGCAGCTCCGCGGCCACGATCTCCGCCGGGCGACCACCGAGCCGTTTGCCGAGGCCGAGGGCGGTCCGACCGGCGAAGCCGAGCGGCACCGAGGCGAGCTTGGCCGAGCGTACGACGGCCTTGCGTGGCAGGTCGGTCACGGCGCACCTCCTCGGGCGGGTCGACGGTCTCGTGCGGGCGCGAGTGGTCGGTCCGGCGCCGGTGAACGAGACAACATCGCGCGGCGGCGGGTCGAGCCCACCCTCGACTCTATGTGTACCCGCCCGGGCGGGTACGCCCGACCATCTGTCCAGCCTTGGCCCTGCGTCGGTCACGCCCCGCGGCGGAGCGACGCATCCCCGGTGCCAGTCCACGCGCCGCCGTGGCCGCTCGTGCCGCCTGAGGCAGGGTGCGCCGGGCAGAGCGGGTGCGTCGGCCAGCGTCGGTGGTCCATCCGCGGCCACGGTGGGCTCACCTCGACCGAGACCCCGGGCGGGGGAGGGTGGCCCTCGAGGACCCCGTTCACGAGGAGCGTCACGCTGCCGACGACGAGATGGGACAGGCCCGGAGCGAGGCCGTCGTGCTCGCCCTCGGGCGACCCGGCCGGCGCGAGGGCCCGTGTCGGCGTCGCCTGGCTCATCAGTGTCGGCCACGCGTCGTCGCGGTCGGCCCGGTGCCGGTCGAGGCACCAGAGGCACGGCGCGCCGGCAGAGCCGTCGACGAGCGGACCGATCACCGTACGGGGCCCGGCCGGGGCCACGGGCAGGTGCGGGACGCCATGACGCAGCCAGAGATCGCCACGACGAGGGTCGACGACGGGCGACCCCACGAGGACGACGAGGTCGGGCCGTGGGCGCAGCGGCGCGGCGACCGCTCTGTCGACCGCGGTCCGGCCGTGCACGACGAGCGTGCCGGCGTGCGCCAGCGCCGCGGCGATGTCGGTGGCGACGTGGCCACAGCCATCGACGACGACCCGCCCGGAGGCGCTGGCGCGTGCAGGGGCAGCGGAGCCGGACGACGACACCCCCGCCGGGTGCCGGTCGGTGAGCACGCCGAGCTCGGCGACGAGCTCGAGCAGGGCACGCCATCGTGCTGGAGCGATGCCGGCGTCGGCCGCCACGCGCTCGGTCGAGACGAGGGGGAGGGCGCCGTCGAGACGGGCGAGCAGGGCGGCCTCGGTGTCGCTGACCCCCGTGACGACAGGACCGCCCGGGAGCACGCCGAACTGGACCTCGCCGCGTCGTCTCGTCAGCGGACGCAGCCAGACGGGCACGCGGGGGTGGGGTGGGACGGCAGCAGCGGACATCGGACCTCCAGACCCGGTGGCGCCACCAGCCTGCGCCACCCTCGGTCGTCAGGCTCGCAGCCGCCCGGGTGCGGCGGTGCTCGTCGTCCACAGCCCCTGACGGCGGGTCGAGGACCTGACGCCTCCGGTCGGGCGTCGGCGGGGCCTGAGTCGGCCCGCGGGCCGGCTCGAGGCGGGTACGCGCGAGGGGGCGGGACCGTGTGGTCCCGCCCCCTCGATCTGCAGCGTCAGCGACGCCGCCGCGACCTGGTCAGGCCTTGCCCAGAATGCGGTTCAGGTTCGTGCCACAGACGGGGCACTGTCCCTTGGCCATGCGGCGACCGTTGTCAGAAACGACAACCTTGCCCTCGGCCTCGCGCTTCTCCTTGCACTTCACGCAGTAGAACTCGCCCTTGTAGGTCTCGTCAGCCATTGATGTCTCCTTGTAGATGGCACCCATCCGACGGGTGCCTCGACTCGTTCAACCCTAGAGCACGCTGAGCACGAAATCATGCTCATCCCCGCTTGGCGCGCCCGTCCGCGATGAGGTATGACGCGCGAGCGCGGCCGTGTCGGGCCCGTGCTCCGGGGCGTTGTCCCCACGCTGGCCTACCCTGCCCTCATGGCGACGGTGCGACGTGAGGTGGTGCACACGGTGGTCGACGGGGTGACCGTCGAGGTCCGCCGCAGCGCCAAGCGTCGCCGCACCGTGTCGGCCTATCGCCAGGAGGGGCGCCTCGTCGTCCTCGTCCCGGCGCGGATGAGCCGCGCCGAGGAGGGGGAGTGGGTGCGCACCATGGTCGCTCGGGTCGCCGCGTCCGAGCAGCGCCGCCAGCGCAGTGACGGCGACCTCGAGCAGCGCGCGCTCGCCCTGTCGCGCGAGCACCTCGGCGGGCGCGCCGTTCCCGCGAGCGTTCGGTGGGTCTCCAACCAGAACTCCCGCTGGGGTTCGTGCACTCCGGCCGAGGGCTCGATTCGCTTGTCCGACAAGCTCCGTGGCATGCCGAGCTGGGTCGTCGACTACGTCCTGCTCCACGAGCTGGCCCACCTGCTGCAGCCGGGGCACGGCGCGGAGTTCTGGGCCCTGCTGCAGGGCTACCCGCGTCTCGAGCGTGCCCGCGGCTACCTCCAGGGCGTCTCGGCCGCTGCTGGGCTCGACCTCAGCGACGAGTGAACGCGGCGGCGCGCTCCGCCTGACGGCATACGACCACGTATGCCGTGACGCCCTGCGCGCGCCGGCCCGTCGGTCAGCGTTGGTGCAGTCTCAGGCCGGCATCCACGAGGGGGCGCAGGTCCGCTCGTGTCCCCTCGGGGAGGGCGTCCACCGGCCACCACCGGACGTCGATCGACTCGGTGCTGACAGCCGACTCGGCCGACTTCGGGGTGCGCGCCGCGAAGCGGATGTCGAGGTGCTCACGGCACGTGCCGAAATCTCCGGAAAGAAGATGTCGATCGAGCTGCGCGATCTCCGGAAAGGCCGTGATGTCCGCAATGCCTGACTCCTCACGCGCCTCACGAGTGGCCGCGTGCCACACCGACGCGTCGCCGGGCTCGAAGTGTCCGCCGAACTGGAACCACGCCCGCGCCCGGCGGTGCAGGGTCAGCAGCGCGGCGTCGCCGTCGTCGTCGAGCACGATGACGCTGCCCGTGAGGTGTGCCGGCGGTCCGGCCTTGCTCATCGCGTCCGGATGGGCCTGGAGGTGGTCGAGGAACTCCCTGCGAAGGCGCTCCTGCCGCTCGTCCGGCGCAGCCCACGACTCCAGCCGTGCGACGGCGTCGTCGTGCAGGCGGCGCCAGGCGGCCGCGTTCGGCCCCTCGAGGGGCTCGAGGGGCTCGAGGGGCTCGCGGGACCCGCGCGGGTCCCGCGGCACCGGCGGGCGGTGCGCCCCCGTCACCGCTGAGGGCCGGCGCCGGTGTCGCCACCGGTGTCGCCACTGGTGTCGCCGTCGTCGCCCGTGTCGGTGCCTGTGTCGGTGCCGCGCTCGCGGTCGGCCTCCTCGAGGATGCCCTGGAGCACGGAGTCGAGGTCCGCGCCCAGGTTGTCGCCGCCCTCGGGCAGCGCGCTCGTCGAGGAGGTGCCGGTCGCCCGCTCGACGTAGCCGATCGGGTCGTCGAGGTCGGCCGACGTGGGGGCGAGGTCGGGGTGGGCCCAGCGGCCGTCGCGGAGGGTCGCCCCGCCGGCGCTCTCGAGCGCGGCCCAGAGGTTCGCGGCGTCGCGCAGCCGGCGCGGGCGCAGCTCGAGCCCGACGAGCCCGGCGAACGTCTTCTGGGCCGCTCCGCCCACCCGACGCCGGCGGATCGTCTCGGCCAGCGCCGCCGACAGCGGCAGGTGCCGGGCCGTCGTGCGGTCGGTCACGTGGTCGACCCAGCCCTCGGCCAGGGCGAGGAGCGTCTCGAGCCGGTCGAGGGCGGCGCGCTGTGCGGGGGTCGGCTGCGGCCGGAAGAGGTTGCCCTGCAGGGCCGTGCGCAGCGCCTCGGGGTCCGAGGGGTCGATGGTCGACAGGGCCGACTCGATGGCGTCGGTGTCGATCGTGATGTTGCGGGCGTAGTCGGAGACGGCCGAGAGCAGCTGCGGCCCGAGCCATGGCACCTCGGAGAAGAGGCGGACGCGGGCCGCCTCGCGGACCGCGAGGTAGAGGCGCACCTGCGCGATGTCGATCTCGAGCGACTCGGCGAGTTCGGCGACGTTGCCGGGAAGCAGGGCGACGACGCCCGGCTCGGTGAGGGGGAGGCCGACCTCGGTGCCGGTCACGACCTCGGTGGCGAGCGTGCCGACGGCCTGGCCGAGCTGGGCCGAGAACATCTGGCGGCTGAGGTTGCCGAGCATCGGCGCCCACTGCTCGACCATCTGCCGCGGGTCGAAGCCCTCCGGCAGCCCCTCGGGCAGGGCCTCGCCGAAGGCCTCCGGGCCGAGCTCGCCGACCTGCTTGCGCATCGCGTCGGACGTCGCGGCGGTGACGCCGTCGGAGACCGGCTCGATGAGCTCGAACCAGCGCGGCATCGTCGCCTCGACCCACTCGGCGCGGCTCAGGCCGGTCGCACGCCAGGCGGGGGAGGCCAGCGTCGTCTGCTCGTCGAGCCACAGGGTCGCCACGGCGACCGCATCGGCGACTGCGCGTGCGGCGGCCTCGTCGTGCACGTCGTTGCCCTGCGCGGCCATCACGTGTCGGCGGGCGACCTCGGTCGCCAGGTCGCGCGAGCCGGTCGGGGAGTCCTGCGCAGCCATGAAGGTGCCGAGCTGGGCACGCATCGCGGCCTGGGTGGCCGGGTCGCGGGGGTCGACGCCCATGCTCTTCATCGCCTCGGCGAGCTCGGGGTTGTCGGCAGCCTCGCCGAGCACCTTCTCGAGCATGGCCCCGAGGTCGGACGGGTCCATCCCGCCGAGGTCCGGCAGGCCGGGGAAGCCCTCACCGAAGCCGCCACCGAAGCCGCCCCCGAAGCCGCTGCCGAAGCCGGCCGGGCCGGCTCCCGAGCCGGGTGAGCCGCCGCCAGGCCGGTTCAGCGGCAGGCCGAAGGGGGACTCGCCGGGCGCCCGGCCCGCATCGGGCTGGCCGACCTGGTCGCCGGCGTCGCCCGGCTGGCCCGCGTCGGCCTGGCCGGCGTCGCCCTGCTGGCCCGCGTCGCCCTGCTCCTCGCCGGACACGTCGTCCTTGTCGCTGTGGTTGTCGTCACCGCGTCCACGGTCGTCGGCCATGCCTGCTCATCCCCACTCGAACGGATCTCGTGCCGGCCGTCTGGCCGTACACCAAGACAACCACGGATCGACCTCGTTGGTTCCCCACCCCGGGCACGGGCGCGGGCACGGGCGCGGGCACGGGCGCGGGCACGGGCGCGGGCATGGGCGCGGGCGCGGAACGCGAGGGCCCGCGCGGCGGCATACGATTGCGGGCGTGACGGTCACCCTTGCCGAGATCCGTGAGACACCTCTGTCGGTCGACGAGGTGCTCACGAGCGTCTCCTCGCCCAAGGCGGGAGGCGTCTGCCTCTTCGTCGGCACGGTGCGCGACCACGACGGGCCCGCCGGCGACGTCGCCGAGGAGACCGCGGACAAGACGGTGGCCGCCCTCGACTACTCCGCGCACCCGCAGGCGGCCGAGGCAGCCCGTGCGCTCGCCGCCCGTCTCGCGGCCGATGGACGCTCCGTCCGGCTGGCCGTCGTCCACCGGGTGGGTCACCTCGAGGTCGGTGACGTCGCGGTGGTCGTCGGCGTCAGCGCCGAGCACCGCGGCGAGGCGTTCGACGTCTGCCGCGAGCTCATCGACGAGTTCAAGGCGACGATCCCGATCTGGAAGCACCAGCGCTTCGCCGACGGTGCCGACGAGTGGGTCGGCCTGCCGTGAGGACGATCAAGCGCGTGCCGGAGCAGCCCACCGGTACCGACCTGCCCACTCGTGCCGAGGTGCTCGAGGGTGAGGACACCGGCAGGCTCACCCGCGGCAACAAGGCGGTCCTGGCGGCGTTCTTCGTCGCCCTCGTCGTCATGGTCATCGGGTCGGTCGTCCACCTGCCGTATGCCGTCATGAGCCCCGGGCCGACGCAGGACACCCTCGGCACGTCCGGCGCCCAGAACAAGCCGATCATCGCGATCTCGGGGTTGCCGACCTACCCGACCGACGGCGCGCTGCGCTTCACCACGGTGCGCGTCGAGGGCGGACCGGGCTACCCCGTCGACGCGTGGGACATCCTGCAGGCGTGGGTCGACCCCGCCCGCG
Source organism: Terrabacter sp. P2_E3 (assembly GCF_056403915.1). Classification (NCBI taxonomy): domain Bacteria; kingdom Bacillati; phylum Actinomycetota; class Actinomycetes; order Micrococcales; family Intrasporangiaceae; genus Terrabacter; species Terrabacter sp. P2_E3. The sequence goes on along the minus strand of NZ_JBFUEN010000006.1, from coordinate 248,614 downwards.
ACGTCTTCCCCGTCGACGACGTCTTCGACCCGCAGGTCACCCAGGAGCAGGTGGCCGAGGCGAACGCCGTCCAGATGGAGGGCTCGCAGGAGGAGGCCACGGCCGTCGCGCTCCGCGCGATCGGCAAGGAGGTGCCGACCCACGTCGCCATCGCCGGCATCACCGACTCGTCGAAGGCCAAGGGTCTGCTCAAGGTCGGCGACCGTCTCGACAGCATCGACGGCGAGCCCGTGACGACGACGCAGGCCCTGCGCGACGCACTCCAGAAGAAGAAGCCCGGCGAGAGCGTGTCCCTCACGGTCACGCGCGCCGGGAAGGAGGTGACGGTCGACGTCCCGACCGTCGAGGGCCAGGGTGGCCGCACGGCTCTCGGGGTCCTCCTCGGGCTCGACCACGACTTCCCGGCCAAGGTCACCATCGATGCCGGCGCCATCGGCGGTCCGTCTGCGGGACTCATGTTCTCCCTCGGCATCTACGACAAGCTGACGCCCGGCCCGCTGGCCGGGGGTCACCAGATCGCCGGCACCGGCACGATCGACGACGAGGGCAAAGTCGGCCCCATCGGCGGCATCCGGCAGAAGCTCGCCGGTGCCCGCTCGGACGGCGCCGCCTACTTCCTCGCCCCGGCCGACAACTGCAACGAGGTGGTGGGCCACGTGCCCGACGGCCTCGACGTCTTCAAGGTGGGCACCTTCGACGAGGCTCGCACCGCGGTCGAGGCCATCGCCAAGGGCCAGACGGGCTCGCTGCCCCGCTGCTGACGTCGCGGGAGTGAGCCCTCAGGTGCTCAGTCCTCGAAGGTCGCCTTGAGGGCCTCGACGAGCCCGGGCGCGATGTCCTTGCCGGTCGCGACGGCGTCGTCCGAGTCGTGGTCGCGCTGGCGCAGCAGGCAGATCGAGGTGCCGTCGCGCAGGACGGCCACGACGAGCCGTACGTCCTTGCGGTCCGGGTGGGCCGCGAGGTGGTCGACGGCGTCGTCGCCGCGGGAGGGCAGCTCGCGCTCGGCCTCCGGCGGCACGACCATGCGCTCGATCGCGAAGGCGCAGCCGTCGACCTCGTCGGGCCAGGCGAGCCGGCCGAGCAGCGTCTCGAGCGAGCTCGTCGTGGGCAGGCCCTCCTGCTCGATGGCGGTCAGGGCGCCGTCAGCGAGGTCGGAGGGCCCCATCTGGTCGCGCAGCTGCGGCTCGCGCTCGAGCAGGTCAGCCGTGCGCACGAGCGCGAAGAGCCGGGCGGGCTGGTCCCAGCCGGAGGCCGCGACGTGCCGCTCGGTGTCGAGGGCGGCGATGGCGAGAGGGTCGATGACGGGCTGTGCGTTCACGCCCCCATGCTGCCGTATGCCGTCGGGTGGCCGGTGCTGACCCGGCGCTGACCCGGCGCTGACCCGGCGCTGACCCGGCGATGACGCGGCGCGGACCCGGCGCGGACGGGGCGCCGCCCCCGGGACGGGCCCAAGGCATACGCCCTCGACGCTCGGGGTCTCGTGCCGGTCACGTTGCGGTATCGCGCCGCGGGTGCCGCACGAGCGCGGGTTATGGTTGCCGCAGGCGGCCTCAGGAGGCTGCCCACGGGTCCGCCCGACCACCTGCCCGCCCCAGCACCCAAGGCACTCCACGTGAGCGACAGCAACTTCGGCCCCCCGCCGGGCAACTTCAACGACGACGACTCGGGCTCGCCCCGACGCCCCGACGCGGCCACGCTGCCGCCCACCCGACGCCCGCTCGTCACGTCCCTCGTCGTGGCGGCGGCGCTGCTCGTGGTCATCGCCATCGCGGCGCAGTTCTGGACCGAGGTGCTGTGGTACCAGTCGGTCGGCTTCGCGGGGGTCTTCAGCACCCAGATCGTGACGAAGATCCTGCTGGGTCTCGTCGGTGGGCTGCTGACAGCGGCGATGGTGTGGTCGAGCATCCACTTCGCCTTCCGCAACCGTCCGATCTACGCCCCGTCGCCCGACACGCAGGCCATGGAGCACTACCGCCAGCTCGTCGAACCGATGCGTCGCACCGCGACGATCGCCGCACCGCTCGCGGTCGGCCTCTTCGCCGGTCTGTCGGCAGCGACGCAGTGGGACACCTTCCTGCTGTGGCGCAACGGCAGCCCGTTCGGCACCACCGACCCCGAGTTCGGCCTCGACATCGGCTTCTTCGTCTTCGACCTGCCGTGGATCAACTTCGTCGTCGCGTTCCTGACGATGATCCTCGTCATCGGCTTCATCACGGCCGCCTTCACGCACTACCTCTACGGGGGCATCGTCGCCGGCAACAAGATGCGCTCGACCCAGGCCGCCCGCGTGCACCTGTCGGTCATCGCGGCGGCCCTCGTGCTCGTGCGCGCCGTCGCCTTCTGGGTCGACCGCTACAACCTCGCGACCGCGCAGTCGACGAAGATCACCGGCATCCAGTACACCGAGTCGCACGCGATCATCCCGACGAAGGGCATCCTCGCGCTGGCCGCCGTCATGTGCGCGATCATGTTCCTCACGACGATCTGGACGCGCTCGTGGCGCCTGCCGCTCGTCGGCGTCGCCGTGCTGGCGGTCATCGTCGTCGCGGTCGGTGGCATCTACCCGGCCCTCGTGCAGTCGCTCAAGGTGCGTCCGTCGGAGAAGTCCCTCGAGGTCCCGTACATCCAGCGCAACATCAACGCGACCCGGGCGGCCTACGGCTTCAGTGCGATCAAGGTCGACTCGTACGACACGAAGACCGTCGCGGCGCCCGGCCAGCTGCGTGGCGACGCGGCCACCGTGCCGGGCATCCGACTCATCGACCCCAACGTCGTCGGCCCGACGTTCAAGCAGCTCGAGGCGAGCAAGGGCTACTACCAATTCGCCGACGTGCTCGACGTCGACCGCTACCAGATCGAGGGCAAGTCCCAGGACACCGTCATCGCGGCCCGCGAGCTCGACCTCAGCGGCGTGCCCGACGGCCAGCGCAACTGGCTCAACGACCACACCGTCTACACCCACGGCTACGGCGTCGTCGCGGCCAAGGGCAACACGCGGGAACCCGACGGTCGTCCGACCTTCATCGAGTCGCAGATCGGCACCGAGGGTGCGCTCGGGAAGTACGAGCCGCGCATCTACTTCGGCGAGAACTCGCCCGAGTACTCCATCGTCGGCGGCAACAAGCAGGAGTTCGACTACCCGGACCCCCAGGGCACCGGGCAGATCAACTACACGTACGCCGGCGTGGGTGGCGTGCAGCTCGACGCCGTCCGGCGCCTTGCGTATGCCGTGAAGTACCGCGAGATCAACTTCCTCCTCTCCGACGCGGTGACCAACGACTCGCGCGTCCTCGACCACCGAACGCCGCGTGAGCGCGTGCAGCGGGTCGCGCCGTGGCTGACGCTCGACGGCAACGCCTACCCCGCGGTCGTCGACGGTCGGGTCCAGTGGATCCTCGACGGCTACACGACGTCGGCGAACTACCCGTACTCCCAGACGACGACGCTCGACACGGCGACCGAGGACGCCGTGACGAGCACCCGCAACTCGGTGCGTGCTGTGCAGGCCGGCCAGGTCAACTACGTCCGCAACTCCGTCAAGGCGACGGTGGACGCCTACGACGGCACGGTGACGCTCTACCAGTGGGACGAGCAGGACCCGGTGCTCAAGGCGTGGATGTCGATCTTCCCGGGCACGGTCAAGCCGCTCAGCGACATCAAGGGCTCGCTCATGGCGCACCTGCGCTATCCGGAGGACCTCTTCAAGGTGCAGCGCACGCTGCTGGAGAAGTACCACGACCAGGACGCAGCGTCGTTCTACGGCGGCCAGAACTTCTGGCGCGTGCCCGACGATCCGACGCAGCCCGCCGACAACCTGCTCCAGCCGCCGTACTACCTCTCGCTCGCGATGCCCGACCAGTCGAGCCCGGCGTTCTCGCTGACCTCGACCTTCATGCCGACCGGTGACCGCAACGTGCTCTCGGGCTTCCTCGCCGTGGACGGCGACGCGGGCAGCCAGGACGGCAAGAAGTCGTCGGCCTACGGCAAGATGCGCCTTCTCGAGACGACGGGTGGGTCGGTCAACGGCCCCGGTCAGGTCTACAACGACATGCGGACCTCGACCGTCACCTCCAACGACGCGTCGCTCGGTCGCCAGCTGACCCTCGCGCAGTTCATCTCGACGACCTCGTCGACCGGGGCCAGCGTCATCTTCGGCAACCAGCTGACCCTGCCGGTCGGTGGGGGACTGCTCTACGTCCAGCCGATCTACGTCCAGGCCCGATCGAGCGGCTCGGGTACCTACCCGCGCCTCTCGGCCGTGGCGGTCGCCTTCGGCGACAAGATCGCCTGGGCCGGCTCGCTCGATGCGGCTCTCAACGACCTCTTCGGTGGTTCGTCGGGTGCGCAGGCCGGTGACACCGGCACGACTCCGACTCCGACCCCGACTCCGACACCGGGCAGCACGGCGACGCCGACGCCGACGCCGTCGTCGACCGCGACGCCCGGGAGCCCGGACGCGGCGGCGCTGTCGAAGGCGCTCAAGGACGCCCAGGCGGCGTACGTCGAGGGCGAGGCAGCTCTCAAGCGGGGTGACTTCGCCGCCTACGGTCAGGCGCAGGCCAAGCTCAAGGAGGCCCTGACGCGCGCGGTCCAGGCCTCACCGCGGTCGGCGCCGACCGCGACACCCTGACCGACCGATCTCGATCACGACCTGTGGCAGCACGCGAATCGCGTGCTGCCACAGGTCGTTCCGGCGTCGATCACGCTGGATCGGAGCACGACCGGGCCTCGATTTGGTCCTGCGCGAGGTTTCGCGTAACGTTGCTCTTGCCGACGCGGGGTGGAGCAGCTCGGTAGCTCGCCGGGCTCATAACCCGGAGGTCGCAGGTTCAAATCCTGCCCCCGCTACTGATCGCGTCAGCGACACGAAGGGCCCCAGAGAGATCTGGGGTCCTTCGTCGTTCCCGGGCGGAGCCACTGGCGCGACGACGTCCCGTCGCGGCAGGCTGGGCCCGAGGCGCCGCGTCCGGTGGTGCACGCTGAGGGGGCACCGTGGTGGAGGAGACAGCCCGGGAGCGGGCCACGAGACTCATCGCCCGGGGCAACCCGGCTGGCCTGCTCTACGGCGCCATCATCACCGGCGCCGTCATGAGCGCGACCGCGAACCACGCACCGTCGACGGGGCGCGTCGTCGTCGCGGCGGTCTTCGTCCTCGTCGTCTACTGGCTCGCCGACGTCTACGTGCGGGCCTTCTCCGACCAGTTCATCCACGCCGGGTCGCCGTTGCCCCGGCGGATGGCCGCCGCGGTGCGCCACGAGTCCCGGGTGCTCCTCGGGGGCGTGCCCGCCCTCGTCGTCGTGCTCGTCGCGACCCTGCTCGGCGCCGATACCGCCCTCGCGGTGAACCTCGCCCTGTGGCTCACCGTCGTCGAGCTGGGTGCGGTGGGCTACCTCGGGGCGCGCGCCGTCGGCTCGAGCCAGCGCACGGCCTTCCGGGAGTCGCTCGCTGCAGCGCTCCTGGGCGTCGTCATGGTCGCGGCCAAGACGTTCCTGCACTGAGCTCCGCCACCGGTCGCCGGCACTCCGCCGGAACCCTCTGCGGAGCGCGACGCGCCGCGAGGTTCAGGACCCCTGGACCAACGACCCCAGGGACCTCAGGTAGCGGCCCGCGAGGAGGCGCTGGGCCCGGCGCCCGACGGGGCCGCTGAGGCGCGCCAGGGCGCCGTCCGGGCGTGAGAACGCGCGCACCGTGAAGGTGACCGCGCCGTCCTCCCCGAGCGACACGACGAACGACTCCTCGCCCGCCTCCGGGTGTCCCGGGAGCGTGCCGTAGGCGAAACCGCGACGCCGCGGTCCCTCGACGACGTCGACGACGCGTACGGGGGCCCGGAGGGACAGCGGCCCGGGGCCGAGGCGCAGGTCGGCGACGACGGCGGGCAGCACGAGGGGGCTGGAGGCGACCACGCGCACGCCGGCGCCGCGCTGGACGGCCCACCCGAGCAGCGCCTCCGTCGCACGGTCGAGGGCGTCCGGGCCGTGGCCGACGACGGCGCGCCGTCGCAGGTGCCCGTAGCCCGCCGGGAGGGGTCCCTTGCGCAGGCTGGCGCCCACCTCGGGATAGGTCAGCGGCGCCAGCGCCAGCTCAGCGAGGCGGTCGCCCGCGAGGAGGAGGGGCCCGTTCATGCGCCCAGCATGCCCGATCGTCGCGGTCGTGCGACGAGGACGGCTCATCCACAGGAGGTCCGCGCGTCGCCCGGCCTCACCCCTCGTTGCGTGCACAATGAGCGCGTGCTGCTGACCATCACGACGACGGCGACGGGGACCACGGTCGCGAGCGACCTCGGCTACCTGCTGCACAAGCACCCGGACCGTGTGCAGGCCTTCGAGCTGCCGGTCGGCACGGCACACGTCTTCTACCCCGAGTCGAACGAGCAGCGGTGCACCGCAGCGTTGCTGCTCGAGGTCGACCCCGTCGGCATCGTCCGGGGCAAACGCTTCGGCGGCGACGGCTTCGCGCTCGCCCAGTACGTCAACGACCGTCCGTATGCCGCGTCGTCGATGCTCGCGGTGGCGCTCGGCAAGGTGTGGGGCACGGCGCTCAAGGGACGGTGTCCGGCCCGACCGGACCTCGAGGGCGCCGCCCTCCCGCTCACCGTCGCCGTGCCGGCGCTGCCCTGCTCGGTTGGCGTGGACCTCGTCCGGCGGCTCTTCGCGCCCCTCGGCTGGCAGGTCCGGGCCGACGCCGTCGCGCTCGACCCCGAGGTGCCGCGGTGGGGCGACTCGCGCTACGCCGACGTGACGCTGACGGGCACCATGCCGCTCGCCGACGCCCTGAGCCACCTCTACGTGCTCCTGCCGGTGCTCGACGGCGCGAAGCACTACTGGGTCAGCACCGACGAGGTCGACAAGCTCGTCCGGAACGCCGGCGCATGGCTGGGCAGCCACCCGGAGCGCGACCTCGTCACCCGTCGCTACCTCAAGCACCAGCGCGTGTTCGTCGCGGAGGCCACCGAGCGCCTCGACGCGCTCGACGACGTCGCCGCCGAGTCGCTGCAGCCCGAGCCGACCACCGTCGGTGACGGTGTCGAGCCGGCGACCCCGCTCGTCCGACTCCGGTCCGCCGCCGTCCTCGCCGCCCTGCGCGACACGGCCTCGCACCGCGTCGTCGACCTCGGCTGCGGCGAGGGCGCGCTGCTGCGCGAGCTGCTGGCCGACCCCGCGTTCACCGAGGTCGTCGGCGTCGACGTCGCGGCCGGTGCCCTCGAGCGTGCCGAGCGCCGGCTGGCGCTGGAGCGGATGCCCGACAGCGTCCGTGCGCGCCTGACGCTGCGCCAGTCGTCGGCCACCTACCGCGACCGCGCGCTCGAGGGCTTCGACGCCGTCGTCCTCATGGAGGTGGTCGAGCACCTCGACCCCGACCGGCTGCCGGCCCTCGAGCGCAGCGTCTTCGGCCACGCGCGCCCGATGGCGGTCGTCGTGACCACGCCGAACGCCGAGTTCAACGTGCGTTACGAGCGTCTCGAGGCCGGCGCGATGCGCCACCCCGACCACCGGTTCGAGTGGACCCGTGCCGAGTTCGGGCAGTGGGCCTCGGCCGTCGCCGAGACCCACGGGTATGCCGTCGAGCTGCGTCCCGTGGGCGAGGTCGACCCGGAGGTCGGGTCACCCACCCAGCTCGCCCTCTTCCGACGCGTGGACCTCCGTCCGGACTCCACGGCCGACGCCGGCCTGACGAGCGAAGGTGGTGCGGCATGACGACGATCGCGATCCCGGAGCTCGCCCTCGTCGCCCTCGTCGGGGCATCCGGGTCGGGCAAGTCGACGTTCGCGGCACAGCACTTCGGCCGCTTCGAGGTCATCTCGAGCGACTTCTGCCGTGGCCTCGTGTCCGACAACGAGAACGACCAGGCGGCCTCGAAGGACGCCTTCGACGTGCTCGCCTACATCGCCGGCAAGCGGCTCGCCGCCGGACGGCTCACGGTCATCGACGCGACCAACGTCTCGAAGGACGCTCGGCGCCAGCTCGTCGAACTCGCCAAGGCGCACGACGTGCTGCCCGTCGCCGTCGTCCTCGACGTGCCGGTGGCTGTCGCCGTCGAGCGCAACCGCGAGCGGCCCGACCGCGACTTCGGCGCCCACGTCGTCAGACGGCACCACGACCAGCTCCGTCGGTCACTCAAAGGCCTTGGGAGAGAAGGCTTCCGCAAGGTTCACGTGCTGAGCGGCGTCGACGAGATCGCCTCGGTCGAGGTGATCCGCGAGCGACTGCTCAACGACCGTCGCGACGAGCACGGCCCGTTCGACGTCATCGGCGACGTGCACGGCTGCCGGGTCGAGCTGGAGCAGCTGCTCGACCGGCTCGGCTACGCGATGGTCCGCGACGACGAGGGGCGAGCCGTCGACGCCGTGCACCCCGAGGGCCGCCGTGCCGTGTTCGTCGGCGACCTCGTCGACCGGGGTCCCGACACCCCGGGGGTGCTGCGCCTCGCCATGGGCATGACGGCGGCGGGGCACGCCCTCGCGGTCCCGGGCAACCACGAGCACAAGCTCGTCCGCGCGCTCGACGGCGCCCGCGTCCAGGTGAGCCACGGGCTCGAGACGACGCTCGCCCAGCTCGAGCAGGAGCCCGCCGAGTTCCGCACGGCCGTGCGCGACTGGTGCTACGGCCTGGTGTCGCACCTCGTGCTCGACGACGGCCGGCTCGTGGTCGCCCACGCGGGGCTCAAGGAGGCCTATCACGGACGGGCCTCGGGGCGGGTCCGGTCCTTCGCCCTCTACGGCGACACGACGGGGGAGACCGACGAGTTCGGGCTGCCCGTCCGCTACCCGTGGGCGCGCGACTACCGCGGCCGGGCGATGGTCCTCTACGGCCACACGCCGACGCCCGACCCCGAGTGGGTCAACAACACGATGTGCCTCGACACCGGGTGCGCCTTCGGCGGTCACCTCACGGCCCTGCGCTACCCGGAGAAGGAGGTCGTGCAGGTCGCCGCCGAGCAGGTCTGGTACGCGCCGTCCAAGCCGTTCCCGGTCGCCGGCGGGGGCACCGGAGCTGCGGACGACACCCGCGCCGGGCAGGCCCGTGGCGACGACGACCTCGACCTCACGGACGTCCTCGGGCGCCGCGTCGTCGAGACGGCCCACCACGGGCGCATCTCGATCCGCGGCGAGAACGCCGCCGGCGCGCTCGAGGTGATGAGCCGCTTCGCCGTGCACCCGCGCTGGCTCGGCTACCTGCCGCCGACCATGGCGCCGGTCGCGACGTCGCGGCGCCCCGACCTGCTCGAGCACCCCGACGAGGCCTTCGGTGCCTACGCCGAGGCCGGCGTGGGTGAGGTCGTGTGCGAGGAGAAGCACATGGGCTCGCGAGCCGTCGTGCTCGTGTGCCGCGACGCCGCCACGGCAGCCCGGCGCTTCGGGGCCCGGTCGGGCGAGACCGGGGTCGTGCACACCCGCACGGGTCGGTCGTTCCTCGACGGCCCGCTCACCGAGTCCCTCCTCGCGCGGGTGCGGACGGACGTGGGGGAGGCCGGGCTCTGGGACGAGCTCGGGACCGACTGGCTCCTGCTCGACGCCGAGCTCCTGCCGTGGTCGCTCAAGGCCGAGGCGCTGCTGCGCGAGCAGTACGCCTCCGTCGGCGCGGCGGCACGCGCCGCGCTGCCGGCTGCCGTCGACGTGCTCGAGCGGGCTGCCGGCCGCGGTCTCGACGTCGCGGCCCTGCTCGGTCGCACCACGGCACGACGGGCCAACGCCGAGGCGTTCACGGCGGCATACCGCCGGTACTGCTGGGACGTCGACGGTCTGGACGGCGTGCAGCTCGCGCCCTTCCAGCTGCTCGCGGGCGAGGGCAGCACGTGGCACGACCGCGGGCACCGGTGGCACCTCGACCGCATCGACCGCCTCGTCGACGCCGACCCGACGACATTCCGCACGACGCGCCGTCTCGTCGTCGACACCGCCGACCCGTCGTCGGTCGCGGCCGGGGTGCGGTGGTGGGAGGACCTCACCGCCTCGGGTGGCGAGGGCATGGTCGTCAAGCCGGCCGCCGGCCTGCTGCGCACCCGCGCGGGTCTCGTGCAGCCGGGCCTCAAGGTGCGCGGCCGGGAGTACCTCCGCATCATCTACGGACCCGACTACACGGTGCCGCACCACCTCGAACGGCTCCGGGAGCGCAACCTCGGGCACAAGCGGTCCCTCGCCCTGCGCGAGTACGCGCTCGGGCTCGAGTCCCTGGAGCGACTGGCCCGGGGCGAGCCGCTGTGGCGCGTCCACGAACCCGTCTTCGCCGTGCTCGCCCTCGAGTCGGAACCGGTCGACCCCCGACTCTGACGCATTCCCCTGCCACGCCGGGCACACGTCTGGGACATCCGCTGTCTCGGGGTCCGGCACGCAGGAGGTGCGTCATGACAGCGAGCACGCGTCAGACAGCCGTGCGTCGGCCGTCCCACCTCACTCGGGACAGCGGCCGCCCCGGGGTGCGCGCCCGGCTCTCCGCCGCGGCTGCGATGCTCGTGCTCATGCTCGGATCCGTGGTGCTGTCGGCGCAGTCGTCGGCCGCAGCCACGAGCTCGGGCCGCGCGATGTGGGTGTGGTCGTGGGCCGACGCGGGGTCCGTGGTCCAGCTCGCCCAGTCCCGTGGCGTCGGGACGCTCTTCGTGGGCGTGCCGCCCGACCTCGCGACGAGCCCGCCTCACCCTGCTCGACCGGCCCGTGGCCGCCAGTGGTGGCCGCCCCGTCGAGGCGGACATCCCCTTCTGGTTCGGCCAGGTCGAGGCCGGCAAGAAGTCGACCCTCGACACGGAGACGATGGGGCGCGTCTGGGCGGTGACGATCATGGCCTACCGCAACACGGCCGCCGGCCCGGACGGCACCCTCGCCATCGCCGCCGCCGAGCTCAGGACCGCAGCGGCGCTCGGTAGGCCCGTCCGGATCGGCCAGGAGACGAACGACCTCGGGACCGACCCCACCGAGGTCAAGCAGACCTTCTACGGCCAGACCCTGACTCGGATGAACGACCAGCTCGCCCAGGTCGACTCGGGCGCCGCGGCCTACGCGACGTACGCCGGCGTCGCGGTCCACCACGCGACGGGGTATGCCGCGATGGCGCCGTGACGGCGGACAGCGCTGGGAGCCGCGGTGCCCAGGGACCGGACGCGGCGGCATACGCGAGCGGTCCACGTCGTTGTCCCGGTGACGTCGCCCGTCGGGCGGCCCGGGCAGCAGGAGGCACCATGAAGGCCATCGTCATCGACCGGTTCGGCGGACCCGAGGAGCTGCACGAGGCACAGCGGCCCGACCCGCAGCCGGCCCCCGGTCAGGTCCGGGTCCGGGTCGAGGCCGTCGGGGTCAACCCCGCCGACGGCAAGGCCCGCAGCGGCCTCATGGCCTCGCCGGACACGACGTTCCCGCTCGTGCCCGGTCTCGAGGCGGCCGGTGTCGTCGACGCGCTGGGGGACGGCGTCACCGACGTCGCCGTGGGCGACCGGGTCGTCGGCTTCGCGGAGGGCGGTGCCTACGCCGAGCTCGCCGTGCTGAGCACGTATGCCGTCATGCCCGACGCGCTCGACGCCACCGTCGCGGTGTCGCTGCCCGTCGCGGGCGAGACGTCCCGACGCGTCCTGCGCCTCCTGGGCGTGCAGCCCGGCGAGACACTCCTCGTGCACGGGGCCAGCGGGGTGGTCGGCGAGGTCGCGACCCAGCTCGCCGTCGCGGGCGGTGCCACCGTCATCGGCACGGCCTCGGCCGCCAACCAGGAGCGTGTCGCGGCCCTCGGCGCCACGCCGACGACGTACGGCGACGGCTGGCTCGACCGCGTGCGCGCCCTGGCGCCGAACGGGGTGGACGCCGTGCTCGACGCGAGCGGCGCCGGAGTGCTCGACCAGTCGGTCGAGCTGCTCGGCAGCCCCGACCGGCTCGTCACGATCGCCGACCCGGCCGCCTTCACCACGGGCATCACCTTCAGCGGCACGTCGCAGCGTTCGGCGCAGGAGCTCGCCGACCTCGTGGCCCAGCGGGCGTCCGGCGCCGTCACGACGACCATCTCGCGCGTGCTGCCGCTCGCCGAGGCGGCCGCGGCGCAGGCGCTCAGCGACAGCGGCCGCGCCGGCGGCAAGCTCGTGCTCGTCCCCTGACCTCGGGCACCCTGCGCCTCAGCGCGAGAGGCTGCGGACGGGCAGCTCGAACCACCTGAGGTGGTCGAAGTCGACGTTGACGTGCGCCTCGTCGCACCGCTCCGGCGTCGCAGCGGCGAGGACGGCACGCGCGTCGTCGAGGTGTCCGGCGAGTGCGTCCTCCCCAGCCCGCTCGAGCTGCGCCGGGTAGGTCAGGTGGCCCTGCTCGAAGCTCACCTGGTGCAGCCGTAGCGGGGGCTCGACAGGCCCGTCCTGGTGGCGCCAGAGCCCTGTCGCGGGCTCGAAGTCGTAGTCGCCGAGCAGTCGCCAGCCGTCGCGGGCCACGAGGCGGACGGCCTCGATGACGTAGTCGGCGACGACGTCGGAGATGAAGTAGTTGAAGTTGACCCGAACCCAGCCGGGCTTGATGCCCTCGCAGCCGCGCCCGATCTCGCGCTCGAACTCGTGCGAGCGCTCGAGGTCGATGCCCAGGAGGTAGTGGCCGTAGGGCCCCGCGCACGAGCAGCCGCCGCGGGCCTGGATGCCGAAGAGGTCGTTGAGCACGGCGACGACGAAGTTGTGGTGGAGGTAGCGCTCGCCCTGCGCGTGGACGACGAACGACACGATGGACAGGCGCTCGGCCTCGAGGTTGCCGAGGATCTCGATGGCGGGCTCGTCGCGCCAGGCCGTGACCGCGCGCTGGAGGAAGTGGTCCTCGCGGGCGCGGATGGTCTCCACGCCGACGGCCTTCTTGAGCTTGAAGACGAGCCCGGCGCGGATGGCCTCGATGATGGCGGGCGTGCCGCCCTCCTCCCGGTGCGCGGGGTCGGTGAGGTAGTCGTGGGCGTCGGGGTTGACGTAGGCCACGGTCCCGCCGCCGGGCACGTCCGGCACCCGGTTGGTCATGAGTTCGCGGCGCACGACGAGGACGCCGGGCGTGCTCGGGCCACCGATGAACTTGTGCGGGCTGAGGAAGATGGCGTCCTTGTATGCCGTCGGGTCGGCGACGCCCCGGCCGCCCCGGCCGTACATCTCGATGTCGACGTACGGCGCGGCCGCGGCGTAGTCCCAGAACGCGAGCGCGCCGTGCGCGTGGAGCAGGGAGGAGATCGCGTCGGTGTCGGTGACGATGCCGGTGACGTTGCTCGCGGCCGAGAACGAGCCGATGAGCAGGGGCCGGTCGGCGTGCTCGACGAGACGCTCGCGGAGCACCTCGATGTCGACGTGCCCGTCGAGGTCCTGCGGGATGACGACGACGTCGGCGACGCACTCGCGCCACATCACCTCGTTGGAGTGGTGCTCGTAGGGCCCGATGAAGATGACGGGCCGCTGATCGGCGGGCACGAGATCGCCGGCGTGCCAACGGTCCTCGAAGTTCGACGGGATGCGCAGGCCGAGGATGCCGACGAGCTTGTCGATGGCCCCGGTGCAGCCCGAGCCGGCGAAGACGACGACCGTCTCGTCGTCACCACCCACGGCGTCGCGGATGGTGCGCCGGGCGTCCTCGCGCAGCCGCGTCGTCTGCAGCCCGGTGCCAGAGCTCTCGGTGTGGGTGTTGGCGTAGCGGGGGAGCACCTCGTCGCGGATGAAGTCCTCGATGAAGGTCAGGCCGCGGCCCGACGCGGTGTAGTCCGCGTAGGTGACGCGGCGTGGGCCGTAGGGGCCGTGCATCACCTGGTCGTCGCCGACGACGCTCGCGCGGATCGTGGTCAGCAGGTCGTTCTCCGGGGCTCCAGCCATGACCCAAGCATACCTCATGGTGATGCTAGCCAAGAAGAGCATAACTATTAGTTACATGAGATGGAGAGCGCGTCGAGGGTGCGGTTATGTGAGCGGCACGACGCACACGACCGTCCCGGTGCCGCCCTGCGACACGGCACTCGTGAACGCGCGCGTCGAGCCGTGATCGGCGCAGATGCGGCGGACCGAGGAGTCGTCGGTGAACGCTTCTCGCTGCACGAAGACGACCCTGCCCAGAGCGGACGGGTCCGAGCAGTCGACGGCCCGCACGTCTCGCGCCGGGTCCGCAGTGACGCACTGGCCCGTCGAGATGTCCTGGGCGGCATCGTCGGAGGTCACGGCGCGGAAGACCAGAAAGGCCAGGACCGCAAGCAGTAACGGGCCGAAGCGCCGGAGGCTCGAGGCGTGTGCAGGCTTCGGCATGGAGCCGTCCTGTGGCGAGTCGGTCAACCTGAGGACTCCAGTCGTGGCGGGTGGTGGCGGGAGGTGGCCCCCGCATTCTGCACGTACTCGACGCCCAGGTGTTGCGTTCACGACTCGTCACCTCCCGCGCTCCGTCGCATAGGGTCGATCCGTGACAGCGATCTCCTATCCGCTCGCGGAGCACACGCTCGCCAACGGCCTGCGCGTCATCGTCAGCGAGGACCACACGGTGCCCAACGTCGCGGTGAACCTGTGGGTCGGCGTCGGCTCCCGCCACGAGACCCCTGGACGCACCGGCTTCGCCCACCTCTTCGAGCACCTGATGTTCCAGGGCAGCCGCGACGTCGCGTCGGGCGAGCACTTCTCGGCCCTCATGGACGAGGGTGCCCGGCTCAACGCCACGACGTGGTTCGACCGCACGAACTACTTCGAGACGGTGCCCACCGGTGCACTCGAGCTCGCGCTGTGGCTCGAGGCCGACCGGCACGGCCACCTCCTCGACGCCGTGACGCAGGAGAACCTCGACAACCAGCGCGACGTCGTCAAGGAGGAGAAGCGCCAGCGCTACGACAACGTGCCCTACGGCTCGGCGCTCATCGACATCTACGCGACCGCGTTCCCCGAGGACCACCCCTACCACCACCCGACGATCGGGTCGATGGAAGACCTCGACGCCGCGACGCTCGAGGACGTCCACGCCTTCTTCCGCGCGCACTACGGGCCGAACAACACCGTCCTCACCCTCGTCGGCGACGTGACCCCGGAGGAGGGCTTCGCCGCTGCCGAGACGTACTTCGGCGGCCTCCCGGCCATCGAGCTGCACCCGCGGGAGCGGCACGCGCAGCTGCCACCGCTCTCCGAGCCGGTCCGGCTCGACCGCGTCGGTGACGTCCCCAACGACCGGATCTACGTCTCCTTCCGGCTCCCCGTCGACACGACCCCCGACTACCTCGCCTGCCAGGTCGCCGTCGACGTTCTCGGCGGCCTGGCGAGCTCTCGGCTCGTGCGCCGTCTCGTCCGCACCGACGAGACCGCCGTGGCCGTGGGCGGCTGGACGATGGGACTCGTCGACGGTGTCGGCCTCGGCACCATCACCGTGGACGTGTCCGCAGGCGCCGACGTCGAGAAGGTCGAGGCCGCGGTGTGCGAGGAGATCGGCCGCTTCATCGACGAGGGGCCGGATGCCGCCGAGCTCGAGTCGGTCATCGCCGACACCGAACGCTCGTGGCTGAGCGCGCTCGCGAGCATCGAGGAGCGCGCCGACCACATCAGCCACCACGCGCTGCTCACGGGCGACCCGGCATACGTCAACACCTTCGTCGAGCGCATCCGCGCGGTGACCGCGGAGCAGGCCCGCGCCGCCGCGGCGGCGTGGCTCTACCCCGCGTCGCGGGCGGTCGTGCGCTACCTCGCCGAGACGAGCAAGGACGCTGACCAGTCCGACGACACCGACCGCACCGACAAGGACTCGGAGGAGGCCGCATGACCGCCGTCGCCCGCCCCGTCGTCGCACCGCCCGAGCCGTGGGACTTTCCCGAGGGCAGCGCCCACGACCTGCCCAACGGCCTGCGCCTGCTCACCTACGACGTCCCCGGCCAGTACGTCGTCTCGGTGCGCCTCGGCCTGCCCGTGTCGCTCCGGGACGAGCCGCGCGAGCGCGAGGGGGTGGCCTCGATCATGTCCCGCACCCTCGACGAGGGCACCGACGAGCACACGGCCGAGGAGTTCGCCCGGCTGCTCGAGCGCAAGGGTGTCAGCTTCGGCGCGGGGATGGCGGACGCCGGTCTCTCCCTCGACCTCGACGTCGTCAAGGGCAACCTCGAGCCCGCGCTCGACCTGCTCCGGCAGATCCTCACCGAGCCGGCCTTCCCGCAGACCGAGGTCGCCCGCCAAGTGCGCACCCGTCTCGCCGAGATCGAGCAGGAGCGCTCGGTCGCCGCGCACCGCGCCGGGCTCGAGTTCGTCCGCACGTTCTACGCCTCCGACGACCGCTCGTCCCGGCCCACGGGCGGCACGCGCGAGACCGTCTCGTCGATCACGCGAGACGACGTCGTGGACTTCCACGCGGAGCACGTCGTCGCCGCCGGCGGCACGGTGGTCGTCGCCGGGGACCTCGACGGGCTCGACGTGCCGGCCCTCGTCGAGGCCGCCCTCGGTGGGTGGGCCCACGGTCCGCGGGACCGGGAGCGCTACCTCCAGCACGCCGCCGTCCTCGCGCCCGACCGCGGTCGCATCGTCCTCGTGTCCCGCCCGGGCTCGGTGCAGACCGAGTTCGTCATCGGGGCGCCAGGACCCGACCGCTCCGTCGAGGGTGGGTGGGCGCCCTACCCGGTGCTCGGCTTCGTCCTGGGAGGCTCCCCGAACGCCCGCATCGACGCCGTCCTGCGCGAGGAGAAGGGCTACACCTACGGCATCCGGTCGAGCTTCCGCCCGCGGCGTCGCGGCGGTGTGTTCCTCACGTCCGGCTCCGTGCGCGCCGACTCGACCGCGGAATCTCTGAGGCTCCTCGTCGAGATCCTCGAGAGCGGCCGGGACGGGTTCAGCGACAAGGAGATCCGCTCCGGTGTCGACTTCATCTCCAAGACCGCGCCGGGTCGCTACGCCACAGCTGACTCCATCGCCGACGAGGCGGTGGGCATGGCTCTCGACGGTCGCACCACGGCGTTCACGACCGACAACCTCCGCGACCTCGCAACCGTCGACCGCAGTCGGGTCGAGGCGGCCTACGCCCGCTTCGCCGGAGGAGCCGGCATCGGCAGCGGCGAACCCGGAGCCGGGTGGACGATCGTCGTCGTCGGCGACGCCGCGGCCCACCTGCCAGCCATCGAGGCCCTCGGCCTCGGCGACGTCACCGTCGTCACCGACGCCTGACCCCAGAACGACCTCGCGGTCGAGGTGATGCCGACACCCGGGTGCGTCTCGGCATCACCTCGAACCGGGGGACTGTGTGTCGGTCGGCTGGAGCGGGCGCTCCATGACGTAGTCGTCCTCGTACACACCGCCGACGAGGAAGCGCTTGGTGCCGACTCGGTCGAAGCCGCTCTTGCCGTAGAAGCGCTGGGCGCGCTCGTTCTGCTGGTTGACGCCCAGCCACACGCCGGCGGCGCCGGAGTCGCGTGCCCAGTCCAGGGCCCGGCTCATGAGCAGCGCGGCAGCGCCCGTGCCATGAGCCTGCGGCAGGACGTAGATCTTGGACAGCTCGACGGTCGGGCGGATCCGGATCGCGGCGCTGACGTCCTCGTCCCGTGGGTCGCCGGCGACGAGCATCGCGTACCCCAGTGCGGTCCCGTCGCGCTCGGCCAGGAGGACGTGGCGGTGGGCGTCGGTGACGTAGTCGGTGAAGCGGGCGGGGGAGAGGACCTCCTCGACGAACGCCTCGACACGGTCACGCGTCATCGACGGCGGACACGCGAGCACGAACGTCGCTGCGGCGACCTCGGCCAGCGCTGGCACGTCAGCCTCGCGGGCAGGGCGGACCGATGCGACGGGGACCGCCGGGGCGGGTACCGCGGAGTCGGAGGAGTCGGCGGGGTCGGGGGAGTCGGTGCTCATGCCGAAAGGCTATGCCGCCCAGTGCATCCCGCCCAGTGCATCCCGCCCCAGTGCATCCCGCCCAGTGCATCCCGCCCCAGTGCATCCCGCCCAGTGCATCCCGCCCAGTGCATCCCGCCCAGTGCATCCCGCCCAGTGCATCCCGCCCAGTGCATCCCGCCCAGCGCGGCCTCAGGCAGGCGAGGTGCCGATGCGCGAGAGCACCTCGTCGTGCAGCAGGCCGTTGGTCGCGAGCGCGTTGCCGCTCCAACAGCCGTCCTTGCCGTCGAGTCCGGTGAACCGCCCACCGGCCTCCTGCACGATCGCGACGAGCGCGGCCATGTCGTGGACGGCGAGCTCGGGCTCGGCCGCGATGTCGGCGGCCCCCTCGGCCACGAGCATGTAGGACCAGAAGTCGCCGTAGGCACGGGTCCGCCAGCAGTCGTCCATGAGGTCGAGGAAGTCGTCACGCCGCCCGCGCACCCGCCAGCCGGCGAGCGAGGAGTACGACAGCGACGCGTCGCCGAGCCGTCCGACCTGGGACACCGAGATGCGCTTGGCCGACGACAGGGAGCGGCCGCTCCAGGCGCCTGAGCCGGTCGCGGCCCACCAGCGACGCTGCAGGGCCGGCGCGGCGACGAGGCCCAGCACCGGGACGTTGTCGACGACGAGGCCGATGAGCGTGGCCCACACGGGCACGCCGCGGACGAAGTTCTTCGTGCCGTCGATGGGGTCGATGATCCACCGCCGCGGACCGTGCCCGGTCGTGTCGAACTCCTCGCCCTCGACGGCGTCACGCGGGCGGGTGCGCTTGAGCTGCAGCCGGACGAGCTCCTCGGCGGCCCGGTCGGCGTCGGTGACGGGCGTGAGGTCCGGCTTGCTCTCGACGACGAGGTCGGCGGCACGGAAGCGTGCCATCGTCACCCTCTCGACGGCATCCGCGAGGACATGGGCCAGACGAAGGTCGTCGTCGTAGGAGGTCACCGGCTCAACCTAGCGGCATCGGTCCGAGCAGTGGCGCTGAGCCCGGCGACGAAGGTCGCTGCGGCTCAGTGCTCCTCGGTCGTGCTCCGGCTGCTGAGCAGGCGACGCAGCGACTCGAGACGTGACGCGCCGGCCGGTCCGGCGTGACCGTCGGCCACCCAGGCGTCGAGCGCGCACTCCTCCTCGTCGTGCGTGCAGCCGCGGGGGCAGTTGTCGGTGCCCTCGGCGAGGTCGGGGAAGTGGTCGATGATGTGGTCGACGTCGATGTGGGCGAGTCCGAACGACCGGATGCCCGGCGTGTCGATGACCCAGCCGTCGTCGGAGCCGTCGGCACCGTGCAGCCGCAGTGCCACGGCGTTCGTCGAGGTGTGGCGCCCGCGGCCGGTCGTGTCGTTGACGACGCCGGTGGCGCGCAGGGCGCCGGGGACGAGGCCGTTGACGAGAGTGCTCTTGCCGACGCCGGAGTGCCCGACGAGGACGGAGACCTTGCCGGAGAGCCTGGCGCGGAGGTCCTCGAGGCCGGAGAAGTCGCCGTCCTTCCACGACGTCACGACGTGCTCGACCTCGAGCGGCGTGTAGTGCGCGAGGAAGTCGCTCGGGTCGACGAGATCGGCCTTCGTCAGCGCGAGCAGCGGCTCGAGGTCCGCGTCGTAGGCCGCGACGAGGCAGCGGTCGACCATGCGCGGCCGCGGCTCGGGGTCGGCCAGGGCCGTCACGATGACGAGCTGGTCGGCGTTGGCCACGATGATCCGCTCGTAGGGGTCCGTGTCGTCGGCCGTGCGTCGCAGGACCGACCGACGCTCCTCGATGCGCACGATGCGGGCGAGCGCGTCCGGACCGCCAGCCAGGTCGCCGACGAGGGCGACGTCGTCACCGACGACGACCCTCGTGCGGCCGATCTCACGGGCCTTCATGGCCGTGACGACGCGCTCGGGCTCCTTCTTGCCGAGCGAACCCTTGGGGATGAGGCACGTGTAGCGGCCACGGTCGACGCCGATGACCATGGCGACGACGGCGTCCGCGTGGGCGGGCCGCTCCTTCGTGCGGGGCCGGGACCCCTTGCGACTGGGGCGGACCCGGATGTCTCCCTCGTCGAGGTCCCGCCAGCTCATCGAGTGAGCACCACCGGGCGTGAGCCGTCGAGCATGCCCTGCCACAGCCCGACGAAGTCGGGCAGCGTCTTGCGCGTCGTGTCGATGTCCTCGACGTGCACGCCGGGCACGCGCAGTCCGATGATCGCGCCTGCGGTGGCCATGCGATGGTCGTGGTAGGTGCGGAACCGGCCACCGTGCAAGGGTGCCGGCGAGATGCGCAGCCCGTCGTCGGTCTCGGTGACGTGCGACCCGACCCGACCGAGCTCTGCCGTGAGGGCCGCGAGACGGTCGGTCTCGTGGCCGCGGATGTGGGCCACGCCCCGGATCCACGTCGGCGTCGACGCGAGCGCTGCGAGAGCAGCCACCGTCGGGGTCAGCTCGGCCGCGTCGTGCAGGTCGATGTCGATGCCGACGAGCTCACCGCTCCCGACGACCGTGAGTCCCGAGCGGTCCAGGCGCACGTCGGCGCCCATGGTGTCGAGGATCTCGCGGAGGAGGTCACCGGCCTGGGTCGTGTGCTGGGGCCATCCGGGCACCCGCACCGTGCCGCCTACGACGAGGGCCGCCGCGACGAAGGGCCCGGCGTTGGACAGGTCCGGCTCGACCGACACGTCGAGGGCGTTGATCTCGGACGGCTCGACACGCCAGGTGTCGGGCTCGCTGTCGTCGACGATCGCGCCCGCGTCGCGCAGCGTCTCGACCGTCATGAGGATGTGCGGCTCGCTGGGCACCGGCTTGCCGTCGTGGTGCACCGTGACGCCCTCGTCGTAGCGTGCCCCGGCGAGGAGCAGCGCCGAGATGAACTGCGACGAGGCCGACGCGTCCATCGTCACCGACCCGCCCGGCACCCGTCCGCGCCCGTGGACCGTGACCGGCAGGTGCCCGTCGTGGTCGTCGACCTCGACCCCGAGCGCGCGCAGCGCGTCGGTGACCGGCCCCATCGGGCGCACCCGCGCCTGGGGGTCGCCGTCGAGCCGGACCGGCCCGTCGGCGAGCGCCGCCACGGCGGGCAGGAAACGCATCACGGTGCCCGCCAGGCCGCAGTCGACCGTCACGTCACCGCTCAACGTCTCGGGCGGCGTCACCACCCAGTCGAGCACGCCGCCGACCGCACCGACCCCACCGCTGCCGGACTCACCTTCCGGCGCGACGTCGTCGATGCGTACGCCCAGGGCGCGCAGCGCGTCGGCCATGAGGAGCGTGTCACGCGAGCGCAGCGGCGCCCGCAGCCGTGAACGGTCGCTGGCCAGTGCGGCGAGCACGAGGTAGCGGTTGGTCAGGGACTTGCTACCCGGCAGGACGACCGTGGCATCGAGCGGTCCGGGCGCGAGCGGCGCCGCCCAGTCGGGCTCCTCGGTCAGGGTGGCGCCGTCGGTGGCGCCGTCCGTCACGGACATGGGGTGGGGCGATGGATCAGCGGGACTCAACTCAGCTCACGACGTCCTGGGCTCGATGGGCGAGCAGGCGCGCCTCACGCTTGGCGGCCCGCTGGGCGTGACGGGCCTCGCGGCGCGTCGTCTTCGTGGCGTGCTGGGCGCGCCAGGCCAGGCCCGGCTTGCCCTCGGTGTCGACGGCGGCGAGGAGCAGGCCG
The DNA here is from genome assembly GCF_056403915.1 of Terrabacter sp. P2_E3. Classification (NCBI taxonomy): domain Bacteria; kingdom Bacillati; phylum Actinomycetota; class Actinomycetes; order Micrococcales; family Intrasporangiaceae; genus Terrabacter; species Terrabacter sp. P2_E3. The sequence continues at coordinate 227,202 of NZ_JBFUEN010000006.1, read as the reverse complement.
CCGAGCAGGCCGACGTTCTTGAGGAAGAGGCTGCGGCTCTGCGCCTTGCGGGTGGGGTCGGTCTCCTCCCAGAAGGCGTGCTCGATCGCCGTCGTCGGCACGACCGAGGCGGCGAGCACCGTCGAGGCGAGCCGCGGCATCCGACCGGTGGCGAGCAGGAGCCCCCCGCCGAGCAGGGCGGCGCCGTTGATCCGGACGAAGAGGTCGGGGTCCTTCGCGGCGACCTCGGCCCCCGGCACCTGGCCCGGCACCTTCTGGAGCAGGTGGGCGGCCTGGTCGGTGCGCGCAGCCGGGTGGCGGAGCGCCTCCACGCCGGCGGCGACGAAGACGGATGCGAGCAGCGGGCGGGCGAGACGACGGACGATCATGCGTTTTCCTCCTCTGGCCGCGACCCGTTCGAACGCGTCGTGACCATCGTGGACCTGTGGACACCTACGGTATCGACATACCCGCGGCGCAGGACGTGCCGCCCACGCCGGCCCTCGGGGTCGTCGCGGTCGTGACGGACGCGTATGCCGTCACGATCCATGTCGTCGGCCACCCGGCATACGCTGTGGCGCATGTGCGGGAGGTATGCCGCGAGCGCGCGGCCCGACGAGCTCATCGAGGCCTTCGACGTCGACGAGGACCACACCGACGAGCCCGCGCGCAGCGTGCTCAAGAACCCCCAGAGCCCGCCGGCCGGCGAGCCCGACTGGAACATGGCCCCGTCCAAGCAGGCGTTGGTCGTCCTGACCCGGAGGCCTCGCGGCACCGGAGGCACCGACGGCGCAGACGAGGAGGCCGTCCCCGCCCGGCAGCTCCGGATGCTCACGTGGGGTCTGGTGCCGGCGTGGTCCAAGGACGTCTCGACGGGTCTGCGCATGACCAACGCGCGCGCGGAGTCGGTGCTCGGCAAGGGTGCCTTCGCCAAGGCCGCCCTCTCGCGCCGCTGCCTCGTGCCGGCCGACGGGTGGTACGAGTGGCAGGTCTCGCCGACCGCGGTCGACGCCAAGGGCAAGCCGCGCAAGCAGCCCTTCTTCATCCACCGCGCCGACGGCGCCCCCGTCGCCTTCGCCGGGCTCTACGAGTTCTGGCGCGACCGCGAGCTGCCCGAGGGCGACCCGGCGGCGTGGTTGACGACCTTCACGATCATCACGACCGCCGCCGACCCCGGCATGGACCGCATCCACGACCGCCAGCCCCTCGTCCTCGAGCCCGCCCAGTGGGAGCACTGGCTCGATCCCGACGAGAAGGACCCGGGCTACGTCCAGGGCGTCCTCGAGTTCGCCGCGCCCGGACGCTTCGAGGCGCACCCGGTCAGCCGTGCGGTGGGTGCGACGCGCAACAACGGTCCCGCCCTCGTCGAGCCCGTCCCCGAGTCCGAGCTCGAAGGTGTCGTAGACCCGATGACCGGTGAGGTGGTCGGCGCGTGAGCGCACCGGCCCGTGAGGCGGTCCGCGAGATCGAGACGCCCGGTGGGCCCGGACGCGCCCACATCCAGCGACCCGCACGCCCACGCGGCACCGTCGTCCTCGGCCACGGCGCCGGGGGAGGGCTCGGAGCGATCGACCTCGCGATCGCCCGCGAGGTGCTCGTCGGCGCGGGCTGGGCGGTCGTGCTCGTCGAGCAGCCGTGGCTCGTGGCCGGTCGCAAGGTGGCCGGTCGCCCGCCCACGCTCGACGTCGCCTGGGTGCCGATCGTCGAGGCGCTCATGACCGGCAGGGGCCGCCTGCCGCGCCCCCTCGTCGTCGGCGGCCGCAGTGCGGGCGCGCGCGTGGCGTGCCGCACGGCCGGACCGCTCGAGGCCGATGCCGGCCTCCTGCTCAGCTTCCCCCTCCACCTGCCGGGTCAGCCGGAGAAGCTGCGCGCCCACGAGCTCGCGCTCGCGCCAGAGCCGTCATGGGTGGTTCAGGGCACCAAGGACACGTTCGGCACGCCCGACGAGGTGCGCGCGCACCTGCCGGTGGGCACGACGCTCGTCGAGGTACCCGGCGCGCACAGCTTCCCGAAGGGCTCGCGCAGCGCCCTCACCGAGGCTCTCGGCACGATCGCGGGAATGCTGCCCGGCTAGGTGTCGTTGCACGGAGCATGGTCACCTGCCCCACCCGTGAGCCCGAGAGCATCGCGACCGTGCCGACCGAGCACGGTCTGCTGACGCAGCCCACCGGTCTAGGCTGGGAGGCGATGGCAAAGGACAAGAAGACCGATCCGAGCGCCGCACTGCGGCTGACGGACCCGAGCACCGACACGAGCGCGACGACCCGGGGGGCGACGCCTGCACCGTCCGACCCCGACGACCTCGCGCGCGCCGATGCGACCGTCGACGTCGCGAGCGAGAGCGAGCACGAACGTCGAGCGCGCTTCGAGCGCGAGGCGATGCCCCTGCTCGACCAGCTCTACAGCGCTGCTCTGCGCACGACGCGCAACCCGAGCGACGCCGAGGACCTCGTGCAGGAGACGTTCGCCAAGGCGTACGCCGCGTTCCACCAGTACAAGCCGGGCACCAACCTCAAGGCGTGGATGTACCGCATCCTCACCAACACCTACATCAACAGCTACCGCAAGAAGCAGCGCCAGCCCCTCGAGTCCGACTCGGCCGAGATCGAGGACTACCAGCTGGCGCGGGCCGAGTCGCACACGTCGGTCGGGCTCCGGTCCGCCGAGGCCGAGGCGCTCGACCACCTCCCCGACAGCGACGTCAAGCGCGCCCTGCAGGCGATCCCCGAGGAGTTCCGCCTCGCGGTCTACTTCGCCGACGTCGAGGGCTACGCCTACAAGGAGATCGCCGAGATCATGGACACGCCCATCGGCACCGTCATGAGCCGCCTGCACCGCGGCCGCCGTCAGCTGCGCGAGCTCCTCTCGGAGTATGCCGCCGACCGCGGTTTCGCGGCGGCCGGCACCTCCGAGGGTGCGGCGATGGGTGCGGGGATCGCTGCTGGCACGGAAGGAAGCCGGTCATGAACGACCACACGACGGGTGGACAGGGTGCGTCGGACAGCGCGATGACGCGCACCGACTGCTCCGAGGCGTTGCTGAGGGTCTACGAGTACCTCGACGGCGAGCTGGGCCCCGACGAGTGCGCCAAGATCCAGGCGCACCTCGACGAGTGCGGGCCGTGCCTCAAGGAGTACGACCTCGACACGACCCTCAAGTCCCTCATCAAGCGTTCGTGCGAGTGCGAGCAGGCGCCGGAGGCGCTGCGCCTGACCATCATGTCGCGCATCTCGATGACCATGATCCAGGTCGACCGCAGCTGAACAGCGGCCCACGACGTCAACGTCGGGTCCCACGGACACGACGAAGGCCCGCCCCGAGCTGCTCGGGTGCGGGCCTCTGACGTCTGCGGCTCAGGCGTTGGGCTTGCGGCCGTGGTTGGCGGCGTTGCCCTTGCGGGAGCGGCGCTTGCGGGCGCGCTTGCTCATCGTCGGCTCCTAATGGGTCGTACAGTGGTCTCGGGCCCCGGTGCGGGACACGAAGACCCGATTCTTCCACATCCTGCGCGAGTGGCCAATTTGGTCGCAGGTTTGCCCTGCAAACCTTAAAATCTTCGTATAGATCCGGCATGGGTACGCCGGATCTGCTTCCGTGCGCCCGCGCGCGCAAGGCATCCTGTGCATTGAGGGAAACCTCTGTTGTTCTGTGCTGCCGCAGCAACGCCCCTCCATGGCGCACGCATCCGGAACATCCATCTATGAAGGAGCCCCCACATGTTCGCTGCCCTCCTGTCGGCACTCGCGTCCAACGACCTCGCCACCCGCGCCATCATCTCCCTCGCTGGCGTCTGGGGCTGGACGGGCGGCTGAGCACTCTGCCTTGCCGGACGGCGTCGGGACCCTCCCTAGGTCCCGACGCCGTGGCACTACCGTGGCTTCCGTGACGACAACGGCCATGGCGAGCGCCCAGTCGCGCTGGCTCCCGTACTATCTGGCGCTCGTCGTCACGACCTCGCTTGCCGTCGGTGTCTCCTCCTGGTTCCTGTTGCCTCGGCCGTCCTTCGGCCCACTCGTCCTCCTCTGCATCATGGGCCTGGTCAGCTATCAGATCCGCGAGCCGGAGCTGGGTCTGCGCATCAGCTTCTCCTTCCTCTCGATCATCCTCGTGGCCTCGGCCGCGATCGTCGGGATGTTCGGTGCCTGGCTGGTCGGAGCCCTGTCCATGCTCGTTGACAGGGAGCAGCCACGTCGGAGCGTCACGATGTTCAACGCGGCGATGTGCAGTCTCCTCGGCGCGAGCAGTGCTCTCACGTACGCGCTCCTCGGCGGCGTCGAGGGAGACGCGATGGTCGGGATGGGACCGGTCAGGCTTGCCTCCGATGTCGGCTGGCCCCTGCTGGCCGCTGACATCGCCGCCTGCCTGGTCAACGCGGCACTCCTGTCCGGTGTCATCAGCCTCGACAAGCGCGTGCCCTTCTGGGTGCAGATGCGGCAGGTACTGACCGGTTCGGGTGTCGCCTACGTCGGCTACGGCGTCATCGGTCTGCTCTTCGTCATCCTGTGGTTCCCTGCGGGACTCGGCGCCTTCAGTGCATTGCTCGTCCTCGCGCCGCTGCTCGCGGCCCGGTGGGCCTTCATCCAGTTCGGCGAGGAGCTGCGCTCTCACGAGCGGACCGTCGACACCCTCGTCACGGCGCTCGGCACCAAGGAACCCGCCGCCGTCGGACGGAGTCGTCGGGCTGCTGCACTTGCGGAGTGGGTCGCCGAGGGGCTGGGCCTGCCGCCCGGCCAGATCGGCACGGTCCGCTACGCCGCGACGCTCCATGAGATCGGACATCTGGGAGTGGCCACCCGCCTGCTCCGCCGGGCACCGTCCTCGCTCAGTCCTGCCGAGCGGCGCGTCATCGACGGCCACAGCGTCGTGGGTGCCCGGATGATCGAAGGGATCGACTTCCTCGAGGACGCCCGATCGGGCATCCGCCACCAGCACGAGCGTTTCGACGGGAGCGGGCGACCTGACGGCCGGGCCGGGCAGGACATCCCCATCGCGGCGCGAATCGTGGCCGTGACGTCGGCCATCGACGAAGTCGTGCACGCGTCCGACGCCGGCGCCGGCGCCGGCGCTGGCGTCACCGTCGCTGACGTGGCGCGCGCGCTGAGCGCCGACCCGGGTCGGTTCGACCCCGACGTCGTGGCGGCGGCGATCGCCGCCCTGGACCGGCACGGGCTGCCGACGTCCGCACCCGCGGAGGCGGCGACGTGAACGGTGCTCTCCGTCGCGAGCCGGTCGCCGGATTCTTCGGCGTCCTCGGCCTCGTCGCGTCTGTGGCGGTCGCGATCCGAAGCGGGGACGTCCCCTCGGCGCAAGACCTCACGACCATCTGGTTCGTCGCCGTGTTCGCCGTGGCGATCGTGGTCGGTGAGTGGTTCCACGTATCCGCACCCGGATTCCGCGAGGCAGCCCCCATTTCCATGGGCGCTGCCTTCGGACTGGCACTGACCACGGAGCTGCCCGGGAGGGTGCAGCTGCCTTATGGCGCCCCACTGGTGCTGGCGGTCACAGCCGCGTCCATGGCGCTCGGCACCACCGTGCGCGTCGTCGCCGGGCGCGACACGAGCCTCGTCGACGCGGCCGGGCGGTTCGTGGCGATCCTCGCGGTGACGCTTGTCTACCGCGTCGCCGTCCTGGGCCAGAGTCCCGGCGCCACGCTGCGCGAGGGCTCGTACGCCCCGTGGCAGCAGGCACTCCTGCTGCTCGGGATCTGTCTGCTGGCCCTGGTGACCGATGCCCTCTTCACCTCGCTTCTGCAAGGGCTTGCGGTCGGCGCCAACGTGCGCCGGATCTTCGTCGAGGAGTTCCGATCCTCGTTCGCGCTGTCGATCGCCGTCGCGGTCACCGGCGTCCTCATCGCGCTCGCCGCCCCGCCCCTCGGCATCGTGGCCCTGCCGCTCTTCCTCATCCCGCTCGTCCTGACGCTCTTCGCGTTCCGGCGCTACGTCAGCATCCGCGCCACCTACCTCCAGAGCATCCGGACGCTCTCGCGCCTCACCGACGCCGCGGGCTACACCCCGTCCGGGCACTCCGAGCGCGTGGCGGCCCTGTCGGTCCAGGTGGGCCGCGAGCTGGGCCTGTCGGAGCGCGAGCTGCTCGACCTCGAGTACGCCGCGCTGCTCCACGACATCGGACAGGTGGCCCTCGTCGAGCCGATCCCCGGTGGCGCCACCGTCCTCGCGGCGCCGGCCGACCAGCGGCGCATCGAGGCCGACACCGTCGCCATCGTCCGAGAGACCGGCGTCTTCGAGGGGGTCGCGCGGATCCTCGAGCACCAGACGACGCCCTACCGCCAGGTGCGCGAGCTCGGCGAGGAGATCCCCCTGACGAGCCGCATCGTCAAGGTCGTCAACGCCTACGAGGACCTCACGGCGGGGGCCCGCAGCGCTCGGGCGCGAGAGGCGGCCGTCGAACGCATCTACCTCGGACTCGGCTACGAGTACGACCCGCGCGTCGTCGACGCCCTCCTCAAGTCCCTCGGCTCCTCGGCCCACGTCTGAGACAGAGGTCACACCGCGCCGGAGGCCCTTGGGTCGGTCCGTGTCGCCGTGCCATGATGGCGACTTCGGGCAACCCCCGTCGCGAGAACGAAACCTGCAGGCCAGACCCCCGGCACTGTCCACCAGTGAGGGCGCCTGCCCTCTTCGTCTCCATGCGAACGAGGTGTTCCAGCATGAGTGCGTTGCCCACCAGCCAGCTCTTCGACCCCAGCGACCCGGTCTTCCGGGCCCACGTGGGCGGGAAGCTCGGGGTACACGCCACGTCGGAGCTGCGCGATGCTGCCGACCTCTCCCTCCTCTACACGCCGGGGGTCGCCCAGGTCTCCCTCGCCATCGCGGTCGACCCGACGCTGGCCGCCGTCTACACGAGCCGACGCAACACCGTCGCCGTCGTCAGCGACGGCACCGCAGTCCTCGGGCTCGGCGACGTCGGACCGCTGGCCGCCATGCCCGTGATGGAGGGCAAGGCGGTGCTCTTCAAGCACTTCGCCGACGTCGACGCCGTCCCCGTGTGCATGGAGACCGGCAGCGTCGAAGAGATCGTCGACGCGGTGGCGCGGATCGCACCGACGTACGGCGGCATCAACCTCGAGGACATCTCGGCGCCGCGGTGCTTCGAGATCGAGCGCCGGCTCCAGGACCGTCTCGACATCCCGGTCTTCCACGACGACCAGCACGGCACGGCGATCGTGGCCCTGGCCGCCCTGCTCAACGCGGTCAGGATCGTCGACAAGGACCTCGCCGACCTCACGGTCGTCGTCTCCGGCGCCGGTGCCGCCGGTGTCGCCGTGAGCCGGATCCTCGTGTCGGCCGGCGTGGGCGACGTGGTCGTCGTCGACTCCCGGGGCGTGCTCGGTCCCGACCGTGACGACCTGGCCGCCCACAAGCGCGAGCTCCGGGAGGTGACCAACCGGTACGGGGTGACCGGCGCCATCGGCGACGCGCTCTCCGGGGCCGACGTCCTCATCGGCGTCTCCGGGGGCACGGTCGCCGAGCGCGACCTCCTGAGGATGGCACCGCGCGCGATCATCTTCGCGCTCGCCAACCCCGACCCCGAGGTGCACCCGGCCGTCGCCGCCCGCTTCGCCGAGGTGGTCGCGACCGGCCGCTCCGACTTCCCGAACCAGATCAACAACGTCCTCGCCTTCCCCGGCATCTTCCGCGGCGCACTCGACTCCGGGGCTCGCCGGATCACCGAGGAGATGAAGCTCGCGGCAGCGCATGCCATCGCCGGGCTCGTCGACGCGCCGACGGCCGACCGGATCGTGCCGAGCGTGTTCGACGAGCGCGTGGCGCCGGCCGTGGCTGAGGCCGTCTCGGGCCGGGTCCTCGGGGGAGTGCGTTAGCCGGCCGACCGTGACGACGCTCCCGGTCCGTCCGGGCCGGGAGCGTCGTCGTCGGCCGGGTCGGTGAGTCCTCTGGCCGCGAGGGCCTCACCCGTCGAGCGTGCGAAGGCGACGACGTGCACGACCGTCGGCACGACGACGGCCCGTGGGTCGCGGTCGAGACCTCGGGCCCGGGCCGACTCGCGCACGCTGGAGAACGACCCGGCCACCCAGGGCACCGAGCGCACGACGACGCCGAGGGTGAGCGCCACGACCTCGGGGTCGACGACGCGGCGCAGCGGGCGGGCCGCCCGCACCACGCCGTCGAGCAGGTCGGTGACCGGCGTCGTCGCCGTGAGGATGCCCGCCGCGACGAACGCGTTGACGATGCCGAGGACGACGCGGACGGCATACGCGAGGTCGCGCGACCACCACTGGAAGGCCAGCAGGACGACGAGGACGGGGAGGAGGCCACGCATCGAGCGCACGAGGCGGCGCGCCGGGAGGCGCGCTGCCAGCACGACCCCGACCAGGACGACGGTCGTGACGGCGAGCGGCCACACCGACTGCGCGAACCAAGGCGTCGCCCCGACGACGAGGACGCCGACGAGCTTGAGCCACAGAGGCATTCGATGCACCACCGACGTGCCGGGGACGTGCGCCGTGAACAGGCCGGGACCGTTCACGGCGCGTCGGACAGCGCGAGGTAGCGCTCCACGGCCGTCGCCGGCTCACCGTCGAAGACGATGCGCCCCTCGTCGACGACGAGGGTCCGGTCGGCGTGGAGGGCGAGCTCGAGGTCGTGGGTCGCGACGACGACGGACTGGGGGAGCGAGTCGAGCAGGGAGCGCAGCCGGAGGGTGTTGCGTCGGTCGAGGAGCGTCGTCGGCTCGTCGAGGACGAGCAGACCCGGTTCGGTGGCGAGGACGACGGCGAGGGCCATGAGCTGACGCTCACCCCCGGACAGGTCGTAGACGCTCTGGTCGGCGAGGTGGGCCAGTCCGAAGCGCTCGAGCACCCGCTCGGCGGCGGCCCGTCGGTCGGTGCGCGACCGGTGCAGCCGCCGCAGGGAGAGCTCGACGTCCTCGCGCCCCGTGGGCATGACGAGCTGCGAGATCGGATCGGTGAAGGCGAACGCGACGCGGCGGCGCACGCGGGCCCCGTGACGCACCGTGTCGAGGGCGTCGACGGTGACGGTGCCCGACGTCGGGGTGACGAGGCCGTTGAGGAGGCGGAGCAACGTCGACTTGCCCGACCCGTTGGCGCCGATGACCGTCACCCGCGACTCGGTCAGGACGAGGTCGACGGGACCGAGGATGGTGCGCGTCCGCTGCCCGGGCGAACCGTCGACGGGCACGGTCACCGTCGCGGCCTCGAGGCGGACCTCCGTCACGGACGGGTCACGCGCGGGGGCGCCGTGGGCGCACGAGGACGTCCGGGAAGGCGCGGTGCACGGCGACGGCGGCGACGACCGCGACGACGTCCTTGACGAGGTCGCCCGGGAGGAAGGGCAGGTCCGCGCTGATCGCGGCCGACAGCGGCAGCCGGAGGTTGACCATGAGCCCGACGACCCCGAGCGCGTGGACGACCGCGACGGTCGTCGCGAAGGAGGCGAGCAGGAGCAGTGGCACCCAGAGCGACCGGTTGGTGCGGCGGACGACCACGCGGGCGGCGACCCCCACGACGAGCGCCGCGACGAGGAACGACACGAGGTAGCCGGCCGTCGGTCCGCTCAGCACCTGCAGGCCGGACTGACCCCGGCTGAAGACCGGCAGCCCGACGAAGCCGAGCAGCAGGTAGAGCGCCACGGCGAGGCCGCCGCGGAGGGGCCCGAGCACGAGCCCGGTGAGCACGACTGCGAGGGTCTGCAGCGTGATCGGCACCCCGAACCCGCCCACGGGGATGCCGGGCACGACGGCGGCCGCGACGAGGAGCGCCGTGAAGACGGCGACGAGAGCGACCGACTGCGCGTCGACGCCGTGGGTCTGCTGACCGGCGCCGCGATCGCCGGCCCGGGAGGCCTGGCCGGTCGTGGTGGCGCTCGACTCGGCACGGTCCCGGGTCGCCGTCGTCGTCTGCGCGGGCTCGTGGCGCACGGGGATGTCGTCGGTCACGGGCAGGACCCTACCGGGGCGCCGTTCGGCCTCCGGTCACTATGGTGCTGGAATGCTCGCTGCCTACGCCGCCGGTCAGTCCGCCTCCGACCCGCTCTCCGGTCTCGTCGTCGGGGACCGCCCCGATCCGGAGGCCCGCCCGGGCTGGACCGTCGTCGACCTGCGCGCCGCCGCGCTCAACCACCACGACGTGTGGTCGCTGCGTGGCGTCGGCCTCGCGGCGGACCGGCTGCCGATGGTCCTCGGCTGCGATGGCGCCGGGGTCGACGCCGACGGAAACGAGGTCATCGTCCACGCCGTCGTCCCCTCGGAGGGCTGGCGCGGCGACGAGACCCTCGACCCGCGACGCACCCTCCTGTCAGAGCTGCACGACGGCACCCTCGCCGAGAAGGTCCTCGTCCCCGAGGGCAACGTCGTGCCGAAGCCGGCGTCGATGTCGTGGGAGACGGCTGCCTGCCTCTCGACGGCGTGGCTCACGGCATATCGCATGCTCTTCACCAACTCCGGAGTGCAGCCGGGCGGCACGGTGCTCGTCCAGGGCGCCGGTGGCGGTGTCGCCACGGCGCTCATCCAGCTCGGCTCGGCCGCCGGCTACCGGATGTGGGCCACCTCCCGCGACGAGGCCCGGGGTCAGCGGGCCCTCGAGATCGGCGCTGACCGCGTCTTCGGCTCGGGCGAGCGGCTGCCCGACCGCGTCGACGCCGTCATGGAGACCGTCGGCGCCGCGACGTGGTCGCACTCGGTCAACTCGCTCCGCCCCGGCGGGACGATCGTCATCTCCGGGGCGACGTCCGGCGACGCCCCGGCGAAGGCCGAGCTGACGAAGATCTTCTTCAAGCAGCTGCGCGTCGTCGGCTCGACGATGGGCACCCGCGAGGAGCTCGGGCAGCTGGCCCGCCTCGTCGAGCAGGCACGCATCGAGCCGGTCGTCGACTCGGTCCTGCCACTCGCCCGGGCCCGTGACGGCTTCGCACGGATGGTCGACGGCGACGTCTTCGGCAAGGTCGTCTTCACCGTCGGGTGACGTCCGCGGGCTCGTCCCGCCCTGCCCCCGGCGGTCAGGACCCGTGCGCGCCCGAGACGTGCACGACCGCCGACAGGCCGTCCGCCGACGGCGAGCCGGCCTCGCCGACCAGCCACTCGCACCACAGCGCGGCCCGCAGCCGGGCGACGAGCTGTCCGAGCTCGTAGGGGCTCTCGGCGCCGAGGGTGACCGAGAGCCGGCCCACGTCGGCGGTGCCCGACTCGACGCCGTGCAGCGCAGCGCGAACCGCCCGGGACACCGCGTCGAGGCGGGTGTCGGTGCCGGCGGGGGCGATGCCCACGGCAACGGCCTCCGGGCTGCCCGGCTCGATGCCCAGAGCGGCACGCACGGCCTCGACGCGTCCGTAGCCGAACCAGTCCCCGGGGCCGGTGCGTACGAGGTCGCGTCCCCGGGGCTGGGACTCGAGGGGCTCGTCGACGAGGATCCCCGGCAGCCCCCGCAGCACCGCGGCGGGCACGGCGGACACCTTGCCCTTCGCGAGGTCTGCCGCGGCGGCGATCTCGTCGGCGACCGCGCGGGTCGTCACCTCGAGCGGCTTGCCGTCGGCGTCGGTGCCCCCGCGCAGGTCGTCGAGGACGCGCAGCCCGTGGGCGCCGAGGGCGAAGTCGACCTGTCCGACGCGCCAGGCACGTCCGGCGGTGTCGCTCAGGACCACCCCGACTCGGACGCCGTGCCGCGCGACGAGGGCGTCATGGACCTGCTCACAGATGCCGTCGGGGTCGTGGGGGAGCAGCAGCCACCCGCCGCGCGCCCCCGTGTTGGAGCCGTCGACACCCGCAGCCGCCATGATGGGCCCGGCCTTGGCGCGGACGATCCGCGTGACGCGGTCGCCCACCGAACGCTCGGCGACGACGTACTCGGTCTCGCCGTGCACGACGCGGTCCTTGTCGGGGTCGTGCGTCACGAGACCGAGGGCCTTGCTCGCGATCTTGCTCGAGACGACGACGACGTCGCCGTCGGCGAGCCGGATGCCCGCGTGGTCGAGACCGACCTGGAGCACATCGGCGAGGTCGTCCCCCTCGCGCACCTCGGGTATGCCGGTGAGCGGGGTGATCGTGATCGGCGCGGTCACGCCCGGGCTCGCTCCGTGCGCAGCCGCAGACCGAGGTCGAGGGCCGCCCCGGCCATGTCGGCCGCCGCCTCGACCGAGCTCATGAGCAGCGGGCGGCGCAGGACCTCGAGACCCCGGCGTGCCGGCATGGGGTCGTCCTCGTCGACGAGCCAGCCGTCGAGGAAGTCGGCGTAGAGCCCGGCGACGCCGGCGCTCGACTCCTCGACCCCGATCGTGCGCAGGCACACGTCGGCGTGGCCCCGCACCGGGCGCCCGCCGACGAGGGGGGAGACCCCGACGACCGGCGCGCGGGTGCCGCGCAGCGCGTCGCGCACACCCGGGACGCCGAGGATGATGCCGATCGAGACGACGGGGTTGCTCGGCGGCAGGATGACGACGTCGGCCTCGCGGATCGCGTCGAGCACGCCGGGAGCCGGCGTGGCCCGGTCGAGGCCGGCGACGACGAACCGGTCGGCTGCGAGCTCTGCGCGGTGGCGCACCCACCACTCCTGGAAGTGGATCGCCCGCTGCTCGCCGTCCTGCTCGACGACGACGTGCGTCTCGACGGGGGTGTCGGTCATCGGCAGGAGGCGTACGCCGAGCTCACCGAGCCCCCAGCGTTCGGAGAGCCGCTCGACGACGCCGCTCAGCGGCATACCCTGGCCGAGCAGCTGCGAGCGGTAGACGTGGGTGCCGAAGTCCCTGTCTCCCAAGGTGAACCACTGTGGCTCGGCGCCGAGCGCGGCGAGCTCCTCGGCGAGGTGGTGCGACTCGTCGGCGCGCCCCCAGCCCTGCCCCTCGTGGATGCCTCCGCCCAGGGTGTAGAGCAGCGTGTCGATGTCGGGGCACACCCGCAGGCCGAAGAGCGTGATGTCGTCGCCGGTGTTGCCGATGACCGTCAGCTCGAGCGGATCGGGGCGGTCGGGATCGGCGACCAGTGGGTAGGTCTGTCGGGCGTGGTGGAGCAGGCCCCGGAGGAACCGGGCGCCGCCGACTCCTCCGGCCAGGGCGGTGATGCGCATGCGCCGATCCTCTCAGCAGTCTGCCCCCGTCCCGTCGTGCGGGGTCGGCCCGGACATTTCGAACCTGCGAATATCACCAACGGGCTTGACGTAGGGCATATGACACGCATGTAATTTCATTGTTGTATTCGGTCGGGGTTGGATCGCTGGGAATCTTGGACGCATTTGTCCGGAACCTCCGGAGAACGGTGCCGCTCGGTGCGACAGTGCTGACACAAAGTGCAGTCAGGGTCGAGGAGGGGTCATGCACGAGTTGATGGTGGTTTGGTCGGACACGGGCGAGCAGGAGGGTGAGCTCTCCTGGCAGGAGCGTTCGCTCTGCGCCCAGACCGACCCGGAGGCGTTCTTCCCTGAGAAGGGCGGCTCCACCCGCGAGGCCAAGAAGGTCTGCGTGGGATGCGAGGTGCGATCCGAGTGCCTCGAGTACGCCCTGTCCAATGACGAGAGATTCGGCATCTGGGGCGGACTGTCCGAGCGAGAGCGCCGCAAGCTGAAGAAGCGCGCGGTCTGATCGTGAGGTTCCAGCCCGGCACCTCGCTGGTGTCCGGGTGCAGGTAGCCGCTGTGCCCGACGAGCTCGCCGAAGACCTGAGCACCCCCGCTGGCGCGGGGAGTGCGTCGTCCGTGTCGTTGTCCGCCCCTCCCTCCACCGGGCAGCGACCGAACGGAACGGTCGACGCGATCGTCGTCGTGCACAACGGAGCTGCGTGGCTGGCGCAGTGTCTCGACGGCCTGGCCGCCCAGACACTGCCGCCAGCGCGGCTCGTCATCGTCGACGTCGCGAGCAGCGACACGTCGAACGCCATCGCGCGCGCCCACACCGGCGTGCGTCGGGCGATCCCCTCCGTCGAGATCGTGCGTCTCGACGGCCGCGTGCCGATCGGTCGCGCCATCGACGCCGGTGTGGCGGCGCTCCCCGTCGGCGCCGACGCGTCCACGAGCTGGGTGTGGGTGCTCCACGACGACACCGTGCCGCGTGCCAACGCGCTCGCCCAGCTGCTCCAGGCCGGGCTCCGCTCGAAGTCCGTCGGGGTGGCCGGGCCCAAGATCGTCGACTGGGACGACCCGCGACGCCTCGTCGAGATGGGCATCCAGATCACCCGCACGGGCCGCCGCCTGGCCTCGCCCGCCCGCGGGGAGGCCGACCAGGGCCAGTACGACCACCGCGCGGACGTCCTCGCGGTGAGCACGAGCGGCATGCTCGTGCGACGCTCCGCCTACGACGACATCGGTGGCTTCGACCCCGCGTTCGTCGAGCACGGAGCCGATCTCGACCTCGGCTGGCGGGCGCAGCTCGCCGGCCACCGCGTCATCGTCGTGCCGGGTGCGGTCGTGCGCGACGCGTCCGCCGGCATCGACGGTGAGCGACCGGGTGTCCCCAGGCCTCGTGAGCTCGAACGCCGCGGGCGCCGGGCCGCCCGACAGGTCACGCTGGCACGCTGCTCGCCGCTGGCCGCACCGTTCCTCGCCGTCTGGATGGCGCTGTCCGCCCTCGTGTCGTCCGTGACCCTGCTCGTGGCCAAGCGCCCGAGGCAGGCCTGGCGCGAGCTGACCGACGTCAGCGCGCTGCTCCACCCGTTCGCGACCCTCGGCGCCCGCTGGCGTGGACGCCGGACCAAGCGGTTGCGTCGGGACCACCTCGGCACGCTCTTCGTCGCACCGGCCGTGGCCGCCCGCACCACCATCGACCACATCCAGGACGCCATCACCCCCGAGCGCAGCCGCGCGCGGCGCGAGGCGGCCCTCACCACCGAGACCGGCCCCGTCGCCGACGACTCCGAGTCGCTCGACCACCTGCCGGCATCGCTGCCGCGTCGCATCGTCTCGCACCCCGGGTTCCTCGCCGTCCTCGCCGTGCTCGTCGCGACGACGGCCGCCTGGCGCGACGCCATCCGGGCCGGGGCGCTCTCACCCACGAACGCAGGCGTGGCCGGCGGCGAGCTGCGACCCGTGTCGACCGACGCCTCTGGCCTGTGGCACGCGTTCCGCGACGCCTGGCACGGCGCGGGACTCGGCACCGGCGCCGAGTCCGGCCCCCATCTCGCCGTGCTCTCCGCCCTGACGTGGCTCGCCGAGCGGGTCCCCGGCGTCGCCGAGAGCCGGTCGAGCGCCGGGGTGACCATCGCCTGGCTGCTCTTCCTCACACCGGTGCTCGCGACGTGGTCGGCCTACCTCGCCGGACGCGTCGTCACCTCCTCGCGGGTCGCCCGGGCGCTGGGTGCCCTGGCCTGGGGCACGGCCGGCGTCGCCGCGACCGGCATCGCGCAGGGCCGGGTCGGCGTGGCCGTCGTCCACGTCCTGCTGCCCTTCGTCCTCGCCGGCTTCTGCCTCGCGGCCCGCCGCGACGGCACCTTCACCGCCTCCTTCGCGACGGCGCTCGCGACGGCGGTGGTCGGGGCCTTCGCGCCGCCGCTGCTCGCGCTCTCGGTCGTCGCGGCCCTGCTGCTCCTCGTCCTCGGCCCGGGCCTGCGCCGGGCCCGTGCTCTCGTCCTGCTCGTCGTGCCCACCGCGCTCCTCGGACCGTGGGTGGCCCAGTTCGTCGAGGACGCACGGCTGCTCCTCTCCGGTCCCGGCCTCGTCACGACCGTCGACGACCGCGGCCCGTCGGGGGTGCTCGCGCACGTCCTCGGCGAGCCGGGGGCGACCAGCTGGGCCGTGTGGCTCGGTGCGCCGCTCGTCGTGCTCGGGGTCCTCGGGCTCGCGACGCGGGGACGCAGCCGCGCCGAGTCCGTCGGTCTGGTCGTCGGTGGGGTGCTCGCGCTGCTCGGGCTCGCCGCCGCCCTATTGTCCGGGCGGGTCGTCCTCGGCTCGGCCGAGACCGGGGTCGGACAGTCCGCCACGGCACACCTCTGGGCGGGCGTCGGCGTGCAGCTCTGGCTGGCCGGCCTGCTCGTCGGGGTGCTGGCGGGCAGCAGGCCCGTGCTCGAGTCGCTGGCCCGTCCGGGTCGTCGCTGGGGGTTCGCCGCAGCCGTCGCCGCCGCGGCGCTCGCCGTCGTCCCGGTCCTGGCAAGCGCCGCCTCCTGGGGCGTCCAAGGAATCGGCCACACGCTCTCGGTGGGGCAGGCCACCCTCCCCGCCGTCGCGATCGAGCAGGGCAGCGGCCCGCTCGGCAACCGCCTGCTGCTCCTGCGCCCGTCCGACGACGTCGTGGACTTCGTCCTCGCCGGTCAGGAGCCGGGCGAGCTGCTGCGTGACCTCGACCGCACCCCCGACGCCGATGACGCGCCGCTCGTCGACGCCGTGGCCAACCTCGTGGGCGGCCGCGGGGCCGACTCCCTCGACTCCACCGCCCTGGCCCGCCTCGGCGTCGGCTTCGTGCAGGTGCGGGCGACGGCCGACTCCGCGCTCGCCCGCCGCCTCGACTCCTCCGAGGGTCTGAGCCGTCTCGGCACGAGCGAGCGCGGCATCCTCTGGAAGGTGCAGCCGCTGCCGGCCGCCGACGGCGGGGTCGCTGCGACCGCTCCGTCCCGGGCCCGCCTCGTCGACGCCGACGGAGCGCTGCTGCGGGTCGTGCCCACGTCGGGACCGCACGCCGCGGTCGACACGATGCCTCCGGCCGGGAAAGCTGCACGCTTCGTCGTCCTGGCCGAGCCCGCCGAGTGGTCGCAGCAGGCGCTCGTGACCTTCGACGGCCGAGAGCTCCTACCGGTGGCCGGGGCCGCCCAGCCCACGTATGCCGTGCCCCCCACCGCCGGGGAGCTCGAGATCGATCTCGCTGCAGCACAGCCGTGGTGGCGGCTCGGCCAGGGTCTGCTGCTCGGCTTCGTGGTGTTCATGGCCGTGCCCTTCGGCAACCGACGCTCGAGGAGGCGCACATGACGACGAACGTGCCCGGAATGGTCCGGGCGGGTGCCGTGGCGCTCGTCGCCGCGGGACTCGCGGTCGGAGCGACCCGGGTGAGCGGCTCCGTGCAGCTCGCGACCCCGGGCGGGCAGGCCGGCCTGCCCGAGTCCTCCACCGTCCTGCTCGACGAGTCCTCCCTCGTGTGCCCGGGCCAGCAGCGACTCGGAGCCACGGGGCTGAGGGACGTCGAGGGCACCGTCACCGTCGCGGCGGCCACTCCCGACCAGGGTGTCGTCGCCGGTGCGCCGGCGGGCGGCTCCGGCACCGTGGCGCTGCTCGGCGGGTCGTCGTCCACCGGGCTCGCCCAGAGCTCAGACCGGGGAGCGGAGGTCTCGGCCGGCACCGCCGCCCCCGACGTCGTCATCGCGAGGGCGCGGGGCGCCTTCGCCCCGGGGCTCGTGGCCACCCAGGTGTGGCGCCACGGCGGTGACGACGACCGCGGCCTGACCGTGACCCCCTGCCAGCTGCCGTCGTCCGACGTCTGGCTCGTCGGTGGCGGTGGGGGGCCCTCGCGCACCGAGCGCGTCATCGTCAGCAACCCCGGAGCCAACGCCGTGTCCGTCTCCCTCGAGGTCCTGGGGCGAGGGGGGCCCGTCGACGCGGCCGGCGCGCGCAGCATCTCCATCCCGCCTCTCTCGCGGGAGGTCGTCTCGCTCGACGCCCTCGCGCCCGACGAGGCCGGTCCGGTCGTCCACGTCACCGCCACCGGTGGCGTCGTGTCGGCCGTGCTCGACGAGCAGTGGATCCTCGGTGCCACCGGCCGCGGCATCGACGATGCGACCCGCGCCGCCTCGCCGAGCACCGACCTCGTCGTGCCCGGTGTCGAGACCGGCGGCGGCATCTCGCTGCGCCTGGCCAACCCCGGCAGCACCGAGGCCCTGGCCCAGGTGCGACTGCTCACCGACAAGGGGGCGGTGCAGCCGGAGGACCTCCGGGCCGTACGCGTGCCGGCGGGCTCGACGCTCGACGTGGCGATCCCGTCCAACCCGGCTGCCTTGGGTGTCGGTGTCCGGTCCGACCAGCCGCTCGTGGCTGCGGCCTGGACCGAGCGCCGGGCGACGACCGGGGACCAGATGGGCGACTTCGCCTGGACGCCCGCGACCCCGGCCCTCCGGGGAGTCGCCGGAGTCCTGCTGCCCGGACTCGACGGCACCACGAAACGCCTTCTCCTGACAGCAGGTTCGGCTCCCGCGACGGCTCAGGTGCGGCTGGGCTCCGGCGACAGCGCCCAAGTGTCCACCGTCGACGTGCCGGCCGCCTCGACCGTGGCCGTCGACGCCAAGGACGCGAAGGGCGTGTGGGTCGTGCCGACGAAGGGGACACTGCGAGGCGCCGTCTCCGTGGCAGGGATCGACGGGGGAGTGCCGTTCTTCTCGGTGGCCTCGCTCAGTGACGCGCCCGTGCGGGCCCTGTCGGTGCCGGTGCGTCAGGTGCGCAACTAGCGACGGCCCCGCCCGGCCCGGTGTCGGCGGGTCACTCGCCGAAGCCGGGGTCGAGCTCCTCGGGAGCGACCCCGAGCAGCCCGGCGACCTGCTCCGTCACGATGTCGGCCACGAGGGCAGCGACGTCTCGCCGGTCGGTGACGCGCGTCTCGACGGGCCGACGATAGACGACGATCCGCGCCGGACGCGCGCTCGTCGCCGGGTAGAGCCGGCCGAGCGGCACCTCGCGGTGGTCCCACGGAGCAGGTCCGCGGGGCACGTCCTCGACGGCGAACTCCACTGCGGGAAAGGCACGCCCGCACGTCGCCTCGAGCCGGGCCGCGGCGTCGAGGACGAAGTCGTCGAACTCGTCGCGGCGCGAGGTCATGGCGGGGACCGGCGGCCAGGCCAGAGGCCCCCGGCGGCCACGTCCGTGCCGGTCACGCCGACGACGGCGCCCGGGCGTGCGGGGTGAGGCGGTGTCCACGTCTCCACTCTAGATCGACCGTCACCTCGCGCACGGACGCCACCCGGCGGCATACGCCCTCGGTGATCTCGTGCTCGGACGGCGTGGTGATTCGTCCTCTTCGGGAGGGCGGACTAGAGTCCCGGATCGTGGGTCTGACACGTGGTTGCTCGAAGACGGGATGCGCCCGTCCTGCCGTCGCGACCCTGACGTACGCCTACGCCGACCGTGCGGTCGTCGTGGGCCCGCTCGCGACCTACGCGGAGCCGCACACCTACGACCTGTGCCTCGAGCACGCCGAGCGGATGACCGCTCCCCGTGGCTGGGAGGTCGTGCGTGTGGGTGGAGACTTCCCCGAGCCGGCCCTGGCCGCCGACGACCTCCTCGCCCTGGCCGACGCCGTCCGCGAGGCCGGCCGCCCGCGCACGAGCCGCCCCGGAGAGACCCGCACGACGTCACGGGGCCAGGCCACCGCGGAGGCCGAGTCCGGCGCCGTCGAGTCCGGCCGCCGCGGACACCTGCGCATCCTCAAGGACTCCTGACCACTAGGGTGTTCGGCGTGCCCCACCTCGCAGACTTCGTCAAGGCCTACGACGTACGTGGAATCGTGCCCGACCAGCTCTCACCCGACGTGGCCCACGCCCTCGGCGCCGCGTTCGCCGAGGTCGTCGCCGTCCCGGACGGGGCCAGCGGTGTCGTCATCGGCCACGACATGCGCCCCAGCTCGCCGGAGCTCTCCGCGGCCTTCGCCGCCGGTGTGACCTCGCGCGGCGTCGACGTGACCGTCATCGGGCTCTGCTCGACCGACGGCCTCTACTACGCCAGCGGCGCCCTCGACCTCCCCGGCGCCATGTTCACGGCGAGCCACAACCCGGCCCAGTACAACGGCATCAAGCTGTGCCGGTCGGCGGCCCGCCCCGTGGGCCAGGACTCGGGACTCGCCGAGATCCGCGACCTCGCCCAGTGGCTGCTCGACGGTGGGACCGGCCTCGCTCACCCGGCCGGGGGTCCCGGCTCGGTGACGATGCGCGATCTGCTCGGTGACTACGCCGCCTTCCTGCGCGGCCTCGTCGACCTGTCCGGTTCGCGCCCGCTCAAGGTCGTCGTCGACGCCGGCAACGGCATGGGCGGCCACACGGTGCCGGCCGTGCTCGGCACGGGCGCCGGCCTGCCCGAGCTGCCGCTCGAGATCGTCCCGCTCTACTTCGAGCTCGACGGCACCTTCCCGAACCACGAGGCCAACCCCCTCGACCCGGCCAACCTCGTCGACCTCCAGGCCGCCGTGCGTCAGCACGGTGCCGACATCGGCCTCGCCTTCGACGGTGACGCCGACCGCTGCTTCGTCGTCGACGCCGACGGCGAGCCCGTCTCGCCCAGCGCCGTCACCGGGCTCGTCGCGGTCCGCGAGATCCTACGCGCCCGCGAGGGCGGCGACACCGAGGTGTCCATCGTGCACAACGTCATCTCGAGCGCCGCGGTGCGCGAGATCGTGCTCGAGCACGAGGCGACGCCGGTGCGCACCCGCGTCGGCCACTCGTTCATCAAGGCCGAGATGGCCCGCGCCGGAGCCGTCTTCGGCGGCGAGCACTCGGCTCACTACTACTTCCGCGACTTCTGGTACGCCGACACCGGCATGCTCGCCGCCATGCACGTGCTCGCCGCCCTCGGCGAGCAGGACGGCCCGCTGTCCGACCTCTGTGACGAGTACGAGCGCTACGTCGCATCCGGCGAGATCAACTCGACGGTGACCGACCAGGCCGCCGTCGTCGAGCAGGTGCGGGCCTGGGCCCAGGTGCGCGGCGCCGGCACCGACGAGCTCGACGGGCTCACCGTCGCGAGCCCCGAGGGCGACGCCCCGATGTGGTGGTTCAACGTGCGCGCCTCCAACACCGAGCCCCTCCTGCGGCTCAACGTCGAGGCCGCCGACCGTGAGACGATGCAGGACGTGCGCGACGAGCTGCTCGCCCTCATCCGGTCGGGTGCCACCGTGAGCGACGAGACCGGGTCCACCCCCGCCCAGGACGCAGGAGACGCTTCGTGAGCCAGAGCCAGCAGACGATCGAGCCGTGGCTGCGCGGCATCCTCCGGTGCCCGCAGTGCAAGGGCGAGCTCGTCGACGCCGTGCACACCGCGGGTGAGCACGCCGGCACGAGTGAGACAGCCGCGACCGGCGAGACCGCCGAGACCGCCGAGCTGCGCTGCGACACGTGCCACCTCGCCTACCCCGTCGAGGGCGGCGTCCCCGTCCTGCTCGTCGACCTCGCCCGCCGCACCGACGGCTGAGACCCGTGGGCGCCGTGTTCGACGAAGCCCGCCTCGACGACGAGGGCGCCCTGGCCGCTCTCGACTCCAGCGACACGTTGCGCGCCCTGGCGGGCGCGGGTGCCCAGGTGCGGCGCACGGTCGCGGCCTCGACCGAGGCCGGCCTCGACCGGCTCCGTGACGTCGAACCCCGTGGGGTCGTCGTCGCGGCCGCCGGCGGGTCCGTCGCCGTGGCCGACCTCTTCGAGGCCGTGTCCCGCGGCGCGTCGGCCCTGCCGGTCCAGAGCTGCTGTTCGGGATCGCTGCCCGGCTGGGTGGGGGCCCTCGACGTCGTCATCGCCGTGTCCCAGTCCGGTCGGGCGGCCGGCACGCTCGCCCTCGCCGCCGAGGCGGCGCGGCGTGGCGCCTTCCTCGTCACGGTCGGGGCGGCCGACTCGCCGCTGGCCGAGGTCTGTGCCCGGGCCCACGGCGTGCACGTCCCGATCGCGGTCAGCGGGGCATCCTCCCGCACGTCGGTGTGGGCCCAGGCCACTCCTGCGCTGCTCGCCGCCGACGCCATGGGCATCGCGTCCGTCAGCCACGAGACGCTCGCCGAGCTCGCCGACGTGCTCGACCGCACGGCCACCGACGCGCGCCCGTCGTCCGAGTCCTTCGTCAACCCCGCCAAGGTGCTGGCGACCGAGCTTGCCGAGTCGACGCCCATCGTCCTCGGCGAGGGCCGCTTCGGGGACGTCACGGCCCGCCGGGCGGCCGCGATGTTCGGTCGCACGGGCCGCGTGCCCGTCGCGCACGGCGCCCTGCCCGACGCCGCGAGCCAGATCGTCGCGTGCTTCGACGGACCCCTCGCGCCGGGCCAGTCCGGTGGCGGCGGGAGCGACGACATCTTCGCCGACCCGTTCCTCGACGGCCCGACGCGGCCACCGCTGCGGCTCATCATGCTGCGGGACACCTCGCCGGGTGAGCCGCACAGCCTTGCCGAGACCGTCGTGTCCGTGGCCGAGGACGCGGGCGTGCGCGTCTCGCTCGTCGACGCCCCGGCGGCCGACCCCCTGCTGCGCCTCGCGCACCACGTCGCCCTGACCGACTTCGCCGCGACCTACCTCGCCCTCGGCTTCGGCTTCGACCCCGCCACCTCGCCCCACGTGCGCCTGCTGCGGGGCGCCCGCGACAGCTGACCCGTCCGGCACGCCGAGGGCGTATGCCGTGTGCCGACCGCGTGCGGAACGGATGCCGTCCGGGGTCGGTCGGGTCTCCCACGTAGGCTGCCACGGTGACGGAGCACTACGACCTGGCCATCATCGGCAGCGGCTCGGGCAACTCGCTCGTGACCCCCGACTTCGACGACAAGCGCGTCGCGATCATCGAGGGTGGGACGTTCGGCGGCACCTGCCTCAACGTCGGCTGCATCCCGACGAAGATGTTCGTCTACGCCGCGGACCTCGCGCGCGACGTGCGCGGGGCCGGCCGCTACGGCGTCGACGCCACGCTGGAAGGTGTGCGCTGGGCCG
The DNA here is from genome assembly GCF_056403915.1 of Terrabacter sp. P2_E3. Classification (NCBI taxonomy): domain Bacteria; kingdom Bacillati; phylum Actinomycetota; class Actinomycetes; order Micrococcales; family Intrasporangiaceae; genus Terrabacter; species Terrabacter sp. P2_E3. The sequence goes on along the minus strand of NZ_JBFUEN010000006.1, from coordinate 204,676 downwards.
ACGTCCGCGACCGCGTCTTCGGGCGCATCGACCCCATCTCGGACGGTGGCCGGCGCTATCGCGTCGAGGGACCCAACACGACGGCCTACCTCGGGCACGCGCGCTTCACCGGTGACCGGACGCTCACGGTCGACCTCGGCGACGGCCGCGAGGAGACGGTGACGGCCGACCAGGTCGTCGTGGCCGCCGGCGCCCACCCGGTCGTGCCCGACGTCGTCACCGAGTCGGGCGTGCCGTTCCACACCTCCGACACGATCATGCGCCTCGACGCGCTGCCCGAGCGGCTCGCGATCATCGGCGGCGGTTTCATCGCGGCCGAGATGGCCCACGTCTTCGCCTCGTTCGGCGTGAAGGTGACGGTCGTCGTCCGGTCGTCGCTGCTGCTGCGCCACCTCGACACCGACATCGCACGGCGTTTCACCGACCTGGCCCGCGAGCAGTGGGACGTGCGCACCGAGACGGCGGTCACGGCCGTCGAGACCGGCGTCGGGGGGGCGGGCGTACGCCTGCGCCTCGACGACGACACGGCCGTCGACGCCGACCTCCTGCTCGTCGCCACCGGTCGCCGGCCCAACAGCGCCGACCTCGGCGTCGAGGCCGGGGGCCTGCGGCTGCTCGACGACGCGCGCATCGAGGTCGACGCCTACGGCCGCACGAGCGCCGCGGGTGTCTGGGCCCTCGGCGACATCAGCGCGCCGCACCAGCTCAAGCACCTGGCGAACGCCGAGGCCCGGACCATCGCGCACAACCTCGTGCACCCCGACGACCTGCGCGTCCTGCCGCACGAGAACGTGCCGTCCGGCGTCTTCAGCCACCCGCAGATCGCCACGGTCGGCCTGACCGAGCAGGAGTGCGTCGAGCAGGGCCGCGCGCACACGGCGTACGTCCAGGCCTACGGCGACACGGCATACGGCTGGGCCATGGAGGACACGACGGGCATCTGCAAGCTCGTGGCGGACCCCACGACGGGTCTCCTGCTCGGAGCCCACCTCATGGGTCCGCAGGCGACCTCCCTCATCCAGCCGCTCGTGCAGGGGATGGCGTTCGGCACGACCGTCCACGACCTCGCCCGCCGGCAGTACTGGATCCACCCGGCTCTCGCGGAGGTCGTCGAGAACGCGCTGCTCGGGCTGAAGCTCGACGACCCGGCCTGAGCGCGTTCCCAGCGGGCTCCCAGACCACCCTAGGATGACGCCATGGCAGGCGGACTCGTAGCGCTCCTCGACGACATCGCGGCACTCGTGAAGCTCGCGGCGGCATCCGTCGACGACGTGGGCGCTGCAGCCGCGAAGGCCAGCGTCAAGGCCACCGGCGTCGTCGTCGACGACACGGCCGTGACCCCGCGCTATGTGCAGGGTCTGGCACCCGAGCGCGAGCTGCCGATCATCAAGCGGATCGCCCTCGGCTCGCTGCGCAACAAGCTGCTCATCATCCTCCCGGTCATCATGGTGCTCAGCCAGTTCGTGCCGTGGCTGCTGACGCCGATCCTCATGGTCGGCGGCGCCTACCTCGCCTACGAGGGCGCCGAGAAGGTCTGGGAGATCGTCTCGGGCCACGAGGAAGAGGAGGCCGAGGTCGGCGAGGTCGACGAGAAGGCCGTCGTCTCCGGCGCGATCCGCACCGACTTCATCCTGTCGGCCGAGATCATGGTCATCGCCCTCAACGAGGTCGACACCGAGCCCTTCGTCTCGCGCCTCATCATCCTCGTCATCGTGGCGCTGCTCATCACGGCGCTCGTCTACGGCGTCGTCGGCCTCATCGTCAAGATGGACGACGTCGGCCTGCACCTCGCCGGGCGCGAGTCAGGGGCCTCGCAGCGCATCGGCCGGGGCCTCGTCAAGGGGATGCCGAAGCTGCTCTCAGTGCTGTCGACCGTCGGCATCGCGGCGATGCTCTGGGTCGGTGGGCACATCCTGCTCGTCGGCGTCGACGAGCTCGGCTGGCACGCGCCCTACGACCTCGTCCACCACCTCGAGGAGGGCGTGGCCGGGGTGGCCGGCATCGGTGGCTTCCTCGCCTGGGTCGTCAACACGCTCGCGTCGGCCCTCATCGGTCTCGTCGTCGGCGCCGTCGTCGTCGCCGTCCTGCACGTCATCCCGCGCCGCACGAAGCACGACGAGGCCGCAAGCACGCACTGACCCGCACCGCTGGAGCCGGCCGCTCGGCGTATGCCGTGTGCTGGCCTCTCCCGAGTCGCTGGGGAGGCCGCGGGGTGGGACCCATCGCCACGCCCGTCATACCTCCGCCCGGGCGGAGGAGGTGTGGCGGTTTCGGGTCTGGCGACTGCACCAACTCCGCCGGGGCGGGGGTAGGTGCCGCCGAGACAACGTATGCGCTCAGACCGCGGGGAGCTGTGGGGCGTGGCAGCGCAGGCCTCGACAGGGGATTCGAGCCCGACGAGGCTCGCGGCTAGACTGGGCGACTGCCGGCGTGGGTGATGACCCGCCAGATGAGCCCAGAGGGGCGCGCCGGGTCTGCAGACCGACGATCAAAGGAAACGATCACTCATGTCCTTCGACTACAAGGTTGCCGACCTGAGCCTCGCCGAGGCCGGCCGACACCAGCTCCGACTCGCCGAGCACGAGATGCCCGGCCTCATGGCGATCCGCGAGGAGTACGCCGAATCCCAGCCGCTCAAGGGCGCCCGCATCGCCGGCTCCCTTCACATGACGGTCCAGACGGCCGTGCTCATCGAGACGCTCACCGCGCTCGGTGCCGAGGTCCGCTGGGCCTCCTGCAACATCTACTCGACGCAGGACGAGGCCGCCGCGGCCGTCGTCGTCGGCCCCCAGGGCAGCGCCGACGACCTCCAGGGCGTCCCCGTCTTCGCCTGGAAGGGCGAGACGCTCCCCGAGTACTGGTGGTGCACCGACCAGATCCTCACCTGGCCCGGCGGTGAGGGCCCGAACATGATCCTCGACGACGGCGGCGACGCGACGATGCTCGTGCACAAGGGCCGCGAGTGGGAGCAGGCCGGCCAGGTGCCGCCGACCACCGAGGAGGACTCCGAGGAGTTCGGCGTCTTCAAGGAGCTCGTGCGCCAGACGCTGACCACCGACCCGCAGAAGTGGACGACGGTCGCCGCCGGCATCAAGGGTGTCACCGAGGAGACCACGACCGGTGTCCACCGCCTCTACCAGCTGGCCGAGGCCGGCGAGCTGCTCTTCCCGGCCATCAACGTCAACGACGCGGTGACCAAGAGCAAGTTCGACAACACCTACGGCTGCCGCCACTCGCTCATCGACGGCCTCAACCGCGCCACCGACGTCCTCATCGGTGGCAAGGTCGCCGTCGTCGCCGGCTTCGGCGACGTGGGCAAGGGTTGCGCCGAGTCCCTCCGTGGCCAGGGCGCTCGCGTCATCGTCACCGAGATCGACCCGATCTGCGCCCTGCAGGCCGCCATGGAGGGCTTCCAGGTCGCCCGCCTCGAGGACGTCGTCGAGTCCGCCGACATCTTCATCACGACGACCGGCTGCTACGACGTCATCACGGCCGAGCACATGACGAAGATGAAGAACAAGGCGATCGTGGCCAACATCGGCCACTTCGACAACGAGATCGACATGGCCGGCCTCGCCCGCGTCCCCGGCATCCAGAAGACCGAGATCAAGCCGCAGGTCCACGAGTGGACGTTCACCTCGGGCAGCTCGATCATCGTGCTCTCCGAGGGTCGCCTGATGAACCTCGGCAACGCCACCGGCCACCCGAGTTTCGTCATGAGCAACTCGTTCTCCAACCAGACGATCGCCCAGATCGAGCTCTTCACGAAGACCGGCGACTACGCCAAGCAGGTCTACACCCTGCCGAAGCACCTCGACGAGAAGGTCGCGCGCCTGCACCTCGACGCCCTCGGCGTCCGGCTCACCGAGCTGACCAAGGGCCAGGCCGAGTACCTCGGCGTCGACGTCGCCGGGCCGTACAAGCCGGAGCACTACCGCTACTGAGCCCGCCCGTACCGCCCCGCAGGGGAGCGGCACCTGACGGCGTACGTATGCCGCCCACCTCACGAGGTGGGCGGCATCCGTGTGTTCGGGGTGGGGAGTGCTGCCGTCAGCGCGGGGCGCGGAGCAGGACGTACTCCGAGCCGCGCTGCACGACCGTCCACTGCGCCTGCTCCGTCAGCGCCTCGATGACCGGCTGCCCCTTGGTGAGCAGGGCGTACGTGCAGCCGGTCCGGCGCACGTAGGCCTGCCAGGCCGGGGCTGCGCGCTCGAAGTCGAGGTGCTCCTTGACGTGTCCGGTCGCGTAGACCTCGACGCGCCCGTCGATGGTGGGACGCACGTTCGGGTGGCGCCAGATGAGCCAGCCCCCGACGCCGTAGTCGTTGCACACGACGGTGCCCTGCGGCAGGGCCGACAACGGCGTGTCGAGGTCGTTGGCCCCCCATGTCGGGACGGCCGCGCGGGTCGGCAGGATCAGGGCTGCGACGAGCAGCCCGAGCGCCGCGAGGCCGACGGTCAGGCCGACCTCGCGCCGAGTCACGGGTTCGCGGTCCGGCGGGAGCAGGCCCTGGATCGTCGCCGCGGCGACCGGGGCGATGACGGCGGCTCCGACGGCGACGGTCCGGCTGTAGAGCAGGGCCAGCCCGATGGCGAGCCCGACGAGGAGGATGTCGGTCCAGCGGGCGCGGTGCCTCGCGCGAGCCCAGACGAGGACGACGGCGGCTGCGAGGGCGAGGAAGGCGAGGAAGCCGGGCTGCCGGAGCGACGGCGGCATCCACTCCTCGATGTACTGGGTCGTCTCGTTGACGGCGAAGGGCGACAGGAGCAGCTCGGGTCCGGTCGGCGTCACGGCCGCGGCCGCGAGGGAGGCCAGTGGCACGAGCGCGAGGCGCAGCCACTGCCGGCGGGTCACCGCACGGTCGAGCGCGATCCCGAGCAGCGCTACGACCCCGATGACGACACCGAAGAACCACATGCCGTGCGTGCAGGCCCAGACCCACGTGACGGGCACGAGCCACCACCGCGGGCGAGCGTCCGCGGCCGAGCGCAGCCAGGCCGCCGTGAAGGCCACGGCGAAGGCGAACGAGAGCAGGTGCGGCCGCAGCGACAGGCTCTGGCTCATCGCCACGAGTGCGACGGACGTGACGGCGGCCGAGGCGAGGAGCGAGGCCCGCGGCCGGGTCGCGCGCCACAGGGTGAGGCCGATGGCGGCCCCGCCGAGGGGAAGCAGCCAGGCCACACCCGGCAGCCCGAGGAACTGCTGGACGACGCTCATGAGCAGCTCGGGCAGCCACTCGTGCAGCCGCCACGGCTGCGTCGACATCGTGCTCCACGGGTCGGGCCCGTTGAAGGTCCACGTCTCGCGGAGCCGGTCGCCGGCCGCGAGGTGCCAGAAGGTGTCCGGGTCACCGACCGGACGGGCGATCTGGACGACGGCGACGAGGATGACGAGGCCGGGCAGCGCCTGGCGCACGCCGAGCGGCAGCGGGCCGCGTCGGCCGCGCGGGGTCGGCTCCGGCCCTCCGACGACCGGGCCGTCGACGGGGCCGGTGTCCGGGTCGTTCTCCAGTCCGGTGTCCGGGGCCAGCTCGGCGGCCGGGGCGGTTCCCCGCGTGTCGCTCGTCACCGGGCGATCATCCCCGCTCACCGGACGGTGCGGGGGCTTTTGGGGGATTGGAACGCGGCGTCGCTGGTCGCGCGAACCGCTCCTGCCGTGCTCCTCGACGCTCCCGGGCGGCCCTCCCGTGGGAGGATCGGGGGACTCACCGACCACCCGTCTGGCAGGGACCCTCCATGATGAAGCTCCTGACCGGTGCACTCGCACTGGCCCTCTCCGTCTCGCTCGCCGCCTGCTCGAAGTCCGTCGACCCGGCAGCGACACCGACCACTCCGGCCGGCTCGACCTCGAGCGCGACCACGCCGTCCGACACGATGTCGTCGGGCACGACCGACGACACCGGCGCCACCGACACGGGCACGACGAACGCGACGGCCGGTCCCGTCGACCAGGCGACGCCCGAGGCTGCGATGACCTCGTGGCTCGACGCCATGGTCGCCGGTGACGGCAACACGGTGTGCACGCTCATGGCCACGGGAGGCAAGGCCATCTCGAGCATCCCCGGGGCCGCTGCGGCCTGCGGCAAGACCATCACCCCGATGCTCGACCAGATCAAGGAGCTCGGGGCGGCCTTCCAGGGCCTGAAGATCAGCGGCGCCACCGTCAACGGCAACAACGCCACCTTCGAGAGCGTCACGACCGAGCCGGCGCTCGCCGCCGACGTCGTCTCGAGCTTCAAGGCCGTCAAGATCGGCGGCAAGTGGTACGTCACGCAGAGCTGACGGCCTGACGCCGCACCGCTCCACGGGGGGTCCCGACACCGTCGGGGCCCTTCGCCGCGTCGCGAGCCGTATGCCGCGTGGCCCGCTCCCGTCACGTGCTCGCGGAGGGTGCGCGCACGGCATACGGCCCCCGGTCACGACTCGCTTGGGTCAGCAGGTCGTCAGGCGTGTGTGATGATTTGGTCAGGACGTACGGGGCGCGTGGTCCGCGGTCCCGGGAAGGAGTGTGTCGTGAAGGGTCGGGTACTGGTCGTCGACGACGACCTCGCACTCGCCGAGATGCTCGGGATCGTGCTGCGCAACGAGGGGCTCGAGGTCACGCACGTGGCCGACGGCTCCGAGGCGGTCGGTGCCTTCCGTGAGTCGCGGCCCGACCTCGTGCTGCTCGACGTCATGCTCCCGGGGCTCGACGGCATGGAGGTCTGCCGTCGCATCCGTGCCGAGAGCGGGGTGCCCATCGTCATGCTCACCGCGCGCACCGACACCGTCGACGTCGTCGTGGGGCTCGAGTCCGGCGCCGACGACTACGTCGTCAAGCCCTTCAAGCCGCAGGAGCTCATCGCCCGCGTCCGAGCCCGGCTGCGCCGCGGCGACGAGCCCGCGCCCGAGAAGCTGTCGATCGGCGACCTCGAGATCGACGTGGCGGGCCACTCCGTCAAGCGCGACGGCGAGTCACTGTCCCTGACGCCGCTCGAGTTCGACCTGCTCGTCGCGCTGGCGCGCAAGCCCTGGCAGGTCTTCACCCGCGAGGTGCTCCTCGAGCAGGTGTGGGGCTACCGCCACGCGGGTGACACCCGCCTCGTCAACGTCCACGTCCAGCGACTGCGCTCCAAGATCGAGCACGACCCCGAGCGGCCCGAGATCGTCGTGACCGTCCGTGGCGTCGGTTACAAGGCCGGCCCGTCCTGACATGACGGAGCGCGCGGCCCGGAGCGGACCCGCGGGGCTGGCCTCGCGGGCCGGTGCGGCGTTGCGCCGGGCCTGGCGCCGGCTGCTCCACCTGTGGCGGGCCTCCCTCGGCTTCCGCGTCGTCGTCGTGACGATGCTCCTCGGCATCCTCGTGCTCACCGCGGTGGGCACCTACCTCTACGGCTCGATCGCCCAGGGGCTCGTCGACAGCCGCCAGCGCATCGCGTCGGAGGACAGCCTGCGCGACGCGACCGACGCCCAGGGACAGTTCGACTCGACCGACCAGACGGACACGCAGGAGAAGCTGACCCAGTTCGCGACGACGCTCATCAACACCTACCGGCGCGACGCGGGCAACGAGACGCGCTACGTCGTGCTGACGCGGTTCGACGACAACACGTCGCCGTTCATCGTCAGGACGGTCGAGAGCGGCAGCGTCGGCGTCCGGTTCATCCCCGACGAGCTGCGCCAGCAGGTCGCGGCCCAGCCCGACCGCCAGCACCTCCAGGTCGCGACGATCGAGGAGGGCAACGGCAGCATCTCCGCCGTCATCGTCGGCCAGAAGGTCGTGCTCCCCGTGGCGGGCAACTACGGCCTCTACTTCATCTACCCGATGGACCGTGAGCGCGAGATCATCAGCTTCATCGGGCAGACCTTCCTCTTCGGCGGTGCCGCCCTCATCCTGCTCATCGGTGCCATCGCCTTCGTCGTGACCCGGCTCGTCGCCGACCCGGTGCGTCGCGCCGCCTCCGTCGCCGAGCGCTTCGCCGAGGGCAACCTCAACGAGCGCATGCAGGCGAAGGGCGAGGACGACCTCGCACGCCTCGGCACGTCCTTCAACGGGATGGCCGCCTCGATCCAGCAGCAGATCGCCCAGCTCGAGAACCTCTCGCGCGTGCAGCAGCGGTTCGTCTCGGACGTCTCGCACGAGCTGCGCACGCCGCTCACGACGATCCGCATGGCCGGTGACCTCATCCACGACTCCCGGCACGACTTCGAGCCGACGGTCGCCCGCTCGGCCGAGCTGCTCCGCGGCGAGCTCGACCGCTTCGAGTCGCTGCTCAGCGACCTGCTCGAGATCTCGCGGTTCGACGCCGGTGCGGCCGTGCTCGAGGTCGAGGCGAGCGACCTGCGTGCCTGCGTCGAGCGGGCCGTCGACGCGCACCGCACCCTCGCCGCTCGCAAGGGCACCCAGCTCGTCGTCAACGCACCCTCGAGCGCCGTCGTCGCCGACATGGACTCGCGCCGGATCGAGCGCATCCTGCGCAACCTCGTGTCCAACGCCGTCGAGCACGGCGAGGGCAAGCCCGTCGAGGTGACGATCGGGTCCAACGACTCCGCCGTCGCCGTGACGGTGCGCGACCACGGCGTCGGGCTCCGGCCGGGCGAGGCGGCGCTCGTCTTCACCCGTTTCTGGCGTGCCGACCCAGCCCGGGCCCGTACGACGGGTGGCACCGGCCTGGGCCTCGCCATCGCGCTAGAGGACGCCCGGCTGCACGCCGGCCGCCTCGAGGCCTGGGGAGCACGGGGAGAGGGGTCGTGCTTCCGCCTCACTCTGCCGCGCCAGGCCGATGCGACGATCACGAGCTCGCCCCTGCCGCTCAGCCCGCTCGCGGCGGAGGCCGCCCGCGCCCGCGCGGCCGGAGGGGACGACTCGACCGGCCCTGCCGGCGGCGACGGGTCCTCGGACGCCGGCCGCCCGGCCGACGACGACACGCTGCGGCTGCGACGCATCGTCGTGGAGCGTGCCCCGTGAGAGCCCGCGGTCTCGCGGCGCTGCTGCTCGCCGCCTCCACCGCCCTCGCGGCGTGCGGTGGCCTGCCCGGCACCGGCCCGGTCGTCGAAGGGCGCGCGCTGGGGGAGGTGCTCAACGAGCCGGTCCGCGTCGTGGCCGTCGGCCCGTTCGACGGGGCGAGCCAGGAGGCTGTCGTCCGGGGGTTCCTCCGGGCGGGCGAGGACACCGACGAGACCCATGCCACCGGGCAGTTGTTCCTCACGCCGCAGTCGGTCGACCTCTGGCGATGGTCGAGCGAGGACGTCGTCGTCTACGACGGTGACCTCACGCTGCGCCGGCTCACCGACGACACCATCGAGGTGAGCGCCGACGCCCTGGCCAGGCTGACCCCGGACGGCCGCTACGTCGAGCAGCCGCCGGGCACCCGGGAGAAGGTCACCCTCGGCCTGACGAAGGTGGGCGGCGAGTGGCGCGTGGAGCTGCCCAAGACCGGCTTCGGGCTGTGGCTCGACAACGACCAGTTCAACCGCGTCTACGTCAACCGGGTCGTCCACTACGTGACGCGCACCGGGCGCGACCTCGTGCCGGACTCGCGGTGGTTCCCGATCGGGTCCCGTCTGGCCACGACCCTGGCGCGGGCCCAGCTGAGCGCCGTGCCCGGCCACCTCGCCGGCGCCGTCGCCACGGGCGTGCCCACGGGCACCCGGCTGGCCGTCAACGCCGTCCCGGTGACGAACGGCAGGGCCCAGGTCAACCTCAGCAGCGAGGCGCTGTCGGCCGACCCGGCCGGTCGCGCCGCGATGTGGGCCCAGCTGACCAAGACGTTGAGCCAGATCTCGTCGGTGAGCTCGGTGTCCCTCGCCGTCGACAGCACCCAGCTCGAGCTGCCCGGCGGCGTGACCACGGTTTCGTCCGCGGCCGAGTTGGGCTACGACGTCGTCCCCAAGACCTTCCTCGACACGGCGCAGCTGCGCACGGGCGATGCCATGAGGCGCTTCGACCCGCGCTACGTCCCCGACACCCAGGACGCGAAGCGGCCCGACCTCAAGCCCAAGGACGGCGACATCGCTCGCATCCCCGACACGTGGCGCAGCCTCGCGCTCGCCGTCGACAGCAAGCAGGTGGCGGCGGTGTCGGCCAACGGGCGTGACCTGTCCATCTGGCGTGCGACCGAGCAGCCGAGGACGGTCGCCTCCTTCGCGACATCGCTCATCCGCCCGGTCTACGACGCCGACGGCTACCTGTGGATCGCCGGCAGCGACGAGCACGGCGACGACCGCGTCTACGTGCTCGACTCCGTCTCGAGCGACCCCGACTCCGCCCCGAAGCCGATCAGCACGCCGTGGCTGGGGGACCGCCGGGTCAAGGCCATCGCCGTGGCCGCGGACGCCACCCGCGTGCTCATCGTCACGACCGACCGGTCGGGAGGCGACGAGCAGCTCGGTCTCAGCGGCATCGTCCGCGCGACGAACGGCGAGCCGCAGGCGCTCGCGCAACCGCTGCGCCAGGCCCAGTCGCTGACCCGCATCCAGGACGTCACCTGGCTCGACCCGGTCGGGTACGCCGTCCTGGGCCAGGAGCGCCAAGGTGACCCGATGCGGGCGTGGCTGGCGACGATCGGTGCGGGCGTCGACGGCACACGGACCGGCGCAGCGCGGCTCGGCGCGGTCCCCGGAGCCGTGACCATCACGACCGTCGGCGGCCCGCGCGGCATCATCATCGTCACGAGCGACAACCGGGTGCTCGCCAGGGCAGGCTCGAACTGGCCCCTCATCGAGCGCGGCAGCGACGTCCTCGTCCCCGGCGGCTGAACGCCGCCGGTCCGGCCGTCCACACCCCCGCACGCCCGACGGCCGTCGTCCCCAGTGACGGCCTCAGGTCTCGACCCTCAGGCCGCCGTGAGGTGGGCTGGAGGCGTGCGAGGGCGTCGCGGGTCAGGGCTGGCGGGCCCGCCGCGGCGCGAGAGGCGCGTGGGGCGCGGGGTCGGGGACCTCGGGCGGGCGATCGGCGCCGCCCTCTCGGTCGGCGCGGCCCGGGTGCGCGACAGCGACCTCGTCGACCTCGTCCTCCCGCGCGAGTGCGGCGGATGCCTCCGTCCGGGTGCCGTCTGGTGTGCTCGGTGCACACGTGCCCTCGAGGGGCTGGCCTTCGGGGCACCCGCCTCGCGTGACCCCGGCGGTCACTCGACGCATACGCCCGCGGTGCAGGGCCACGCCCGCGTGCACGGCGGCGGACCCTGGGTCGTGCCGCATCCCGTCCCGGAGGGCATGCCGCCCGTGCACGCCTGGGGCGTCTACGCCGACCCGCTCCGCGCGGCCGTGTCCGCGTGGAAGGACGCCGGCCGGCGCGACCTCGAGGCCGTCCTCGTGCCCCTCCTCGCCGTGTCGCTCGACGCGGCGCTGGCCGGCGTCGGCTGGGACGCAGGGGGCGTGCTCGTCGTCCCGGCCCCCTCGTCGCGACGCGCCGTCCGCGAGCGCGGCGACACGCCGATGACAGGCCTGTGCGAGGCAGCGGTCGCACAGCTCGTCGGGCGACCCGGGCCGGCGCTCCGGGTCGCCCCTGCCCTGCGTCACGTGCGGCGCGTGGAGGACCAGTCGGGACTGGGGACGGTCGAGCGCCGCGGCAACCTCGCCGGGGCCCTGTCAGTGATCCCCTTGTGGCACAACGTGATCCGGGGCCGACGATGCCTGCTCGTCGACGACGTCGTGACCACGGGGGCCACCTTCGCCGAGGCCGCCCGGGCGCTGCGGGCTGCCGGTGCCGGGTCCGTCGTGGCCGCCTCGCTGGCCGCCACCCAGCGGACCCGCGGGTGACCCGTGGCCTCCGGGGAGGCCCTGGCGGGCACCGTGCGTGTGATGTTGCCGGGGGATGTCCGGCACGCCTTCCAGTGGGCGCGCGGCCCCAGTAGTGTCGAGTCATGGACCCCCGTCCCACGGGGAACGGCCTGCCGGCCGCCCTCGGGGACGTGATCGACAGGAAGGGGTGGTGCCGCGTCGACCGCGGGCCCGTCCTAGGTGACCAGAGGCCCGGAAACACTCTCACTGCCCGCACGAAGAAGATGTGCGCGATCAAGGAGGAACCGTGGAGATCGTCGTCACTGGACGCCACGTCCAGATCCCCGACCGATTCCGTGAGCAGCTCGACGAGCGACTGGCCAAGGTGCCCGCGCTCGCCCCCAAGGTGCACCGCATCGACGTCGTCGTCACCCACGAGCGGGTCGCCCGTGGGTCCGAGAAGGTCGAGATCACGTGCCACGCCAAGGGTCCCGTGATCCGGGCGGAGGCTTGTCTCGACGACAAGTACGCCGCTCTCGACGCGGCCGTGGACAAGCTCATGGACCGCCTGAGGCGGGTGCACGACAAGCGCAAGGTCAGTCGCGGACGACGCATCCCCGAGTCGGTCGCGCAGGCGACCGCCCGCATCGACGCCTCGGCGAACGGCGCGGCTGCCGACGACTCCGCAGCCGGCGACGCCGGTGACGGTCGGGTCGACGACCTCGAGCGCTTCGGTGCGCTCGGCAACTCACCCATCGAGGTCCGCGAGAAGATCCACACGGCCGCGCCCATGTCGCTCGAGGACGCGGTCAACCAGATGGAGCTCGTCGGACACGACTTCTTCCTCTTCCACGACGCAGACACGGATCGCCCGAGCGTGGTCTACCGGCGCCGTGGCTGGAGCTACGGGGTGCTGCACCTCGAGACCGACGCGGACGCCGCCGTCGCCGCCACGGGCTGATCCCCTGCTCCCCGGACGTCGATGGCGTCGGGGCGTCCCCGTCCAGGGGGCGCCCCGACGGGCGTCCGGACCGCGCCGCGCCGATGCGGGCCGTCCATCGGGCGGCGTGTCCGTGGTCTGGGCCAAGATGGAGGCGTGAACCCGCCCCCCGACGTCATCCGTGTCCTCATCGTCGACGACCACGCCCTCTACCGTCGGGGTCTGCAGACCGTCCTGTCGACGGAGGACGGCATCGAGGTCGTCGGTGAGGCGGCCGACGGGATCGAGGCGGTCGACCAGGCCGAGGAGATCCTCCCCGACGTCATCGTCATGGACGTCGGCATGCCCAAGCGCGGAGGCATCGACGCGTGCCGGGTCATCAAGCAGCGGGTGCCCTCGGCGCGCATCCTCATGCTGACGAGCTCCGACGACGAGGCCAACCTCTTCGAGGCCGTCCGGGCCGGGGCCAACGGCTACCTCCTCAAGGACGTGCCTCCCGAGGAGGTGGCGGCCGGCATCCGCAGCGTCTTCCAGGGCCAGTCGCTCCTCTCGCCCCTCATGGCGTCCAAGCTGCTCGAGGAGTTCAAGGCGATCAGCCAGAAGGACGTGCCGCCCGCGCCCACGCCGGGGCTGGAGCTGCCGCGGCTGACCCACCGCGAGCTCGAGATCCTCCGCAGCGTCGCCAAGGGCAAGCTCAACCGTGAGATCGGCGCCGAGCTGTTCATCTCCGAGAACACCGTGCGCAACCACATCCGCAACATCCTCGACAAGCTGCAGATGCACTCGCGCATGGAGGCGGCGATGTATGCCGTCCGCCAGCGGCTCATCGACCCCGACTGACCCCGACTGCCGCCGACCGACCGCGAGCACCACGACCCACCACGACCGACCGGGCCGAGACGCCCAGGAGCACCGTCCATGACCGTTGCCACGCGCCGGATGACGCGAGCGCAGGCGCGCCGCACCGCCATCGCCGCCCAAGGCTTCCTCGACCCCCGCCCCGAGCCCTTCACCGCGACGATGCGCCACGTCCAGCGCGTCGTCGACCGCGTCGGGGTCGTCCAGATCGACAGCGTCAACGTGCTCGCCCGCAGCCAGTACCTCCCGTTCTTCTCCCGGCTGGGGCCCTACGACCCGGCGCTGCTCGACCGGGCCCGCGACCGCGCCCCGAGACGCCTCGTCGAGTACTGGGCCCACGAGGCGAGCCTCGTCCCGCCGTCGACGTGGCCGCTGCTCGACTTCCGCATGCGCGCGGCCGCCGAGAAGGCGTGGGGCGGCATGCGGCGCATCCTCGAGGAGCGCCCCGACTACGTCGACCTCGTCCGGGCCGAGGTCGAGGCCCGCGGCCCGATGACCGCGCGCGAGGTCGAGGTCGCGCTCGCGCACGACCAGCCCCGGCGCACCGACCACTGGGGCTGGAACTGGTCCGACGTCAAGCAGGCCCTCGAGTACCTCTTCTGGGCCGGACGGATCAGCTCGGCAGGGCGCACGTCCCAGTTCGAGCGCCGGTATGCCGCACTCGCGGCCACCGCGCCGCCGCCGCTGCGCGAGGCCTGGATCGACCGTCCCGGACCGGAGGCCGACCCCGACCGCTATCTCGAGCTCGTCCGCATCGCCGCCCGCGCCCACGGCGTCGGCACCGAGCTGTGCCTCGCCGACTACTTCCGGATCAGGCGCGAGGACGCCCGCCCGGCCATCGCCCGACTCGTCGCCGACGGCGAGCTCATCCCGGTCACCGTGCCGGGCTGGAAGCCGGCCTGGCTGCACGCCGAGGCCCGGCTGCCGCGACGCGTCCACGCCGAGGCCCTGCTCAGCCCCTTCGACTCGCTCGTCTGGCAGCGCGAGCGCATCCACGCCCTCTGGGACTTCCACTACCGCATCGAGATCTACACACCCGCCGAGAAGCGCGTCCACGGCTACTACGTCCTGCCCTTCCTCCACGGAGACGCCCTCGTGGCCCGGTGCGACCTCAAGGCCGACCGCGTCGCCGGCGTGCTGCGCTGCCACCGCGTCACGTGGGAACCCGGGGCGCCCGCCGAGGCGCGCCCGGCCCTGCTCGCCAACCTCGAGTCGATGGCCGCCTGGCTCGGGCTCGGTCGCGTCGACCTGCCCGTCGACCAGGCCCTCGACCAGGGGGTCGACCAGGCCGTCGACCCGACGGGCGCCGCCGCGGGCGGCTGAGCGCGTCCCGGGGCACCCGGCATACGCCCTCGGGCACCGGCGCGGACCGGGCTGCCCACGGTGTCGGAACCGGGCCGCGCGCCGATGCGTTGGTCGTTGTGTCCGGAAGGCGGCTAGCCTAGGCGGGTCCCGTGACCCATCACGGGCGATGGAGCCCGCCCACCGGGCGAGTCCACACGTTCAGTCGGGAGTGAGATCACCAGATGGCCGTCATCGAGAAGCTGCTTCGCGCCGGCGAAGGCCGGACCCTGAAGAAGCTCCAGGGCATCGCCAAGCAGGTCAACGCCCTCGAGGCCGACTTCGAGAAGCTCACCGACGAGGAGCTGCGCGACGAGACCAAGGGTTTCCGCGAGCGCCTCGACAAGGGCGAGACCCTCGACATGCTGCTGCCGGAGGCGTTCGCCGCCGTCCGCGAGGCGAGCAAGCGCACCCTCGGCAAGCGGCACTTCGACGTCCAGGTCATGGGCGGCGCGGCGCTGCACATGGGCAACGTCGCCGAGATGAAGACCGGTGAGGGCAAGACCCTCGTCGCGACGCTCCCGAGCTACCTCAACGCCCTGTCGGGCAAGGGCGTTCACGTCATCACGGTCAACGACTTCCTCGCCGAGTACCAGTCCGAGCTCATGGGCCGCGTCCACCGAGCCCTCGGCATGGAGACCGGCTGCATCCTCAGCCAGATGACGCCCGAGCAGCGGCGCGCCGAGTACGCCAAGGACATCACGTACGGCACGAACAACGAGTTCGGGTTCGACTACCTCCGCGACAACATGGCGTGGGACCCCGCCGAGCTCGTCCAGCGCGGCCACAACTTCTGCATCGTCGACGAGGTCGACTCGATCCTCATCGACGAGGCGCGCACGCCGCTCATCATCTCCGGCCCGGCCGACCTCGCGACGAAGTGGTACGTCGAGTTCGCCCGCATCGCGGCCCGACTCAACCGCGGCGAGGACGGACGCGGCGACTACGAGGTCGACGAGAAGAAGCGCACCGTCGGCGTCCTCGAGTCCGGCATCGCGCGCGTCGAGGACCTCCTCGGCATCGACAACCTCTACGACACGGTCAACACGCCGCTCATCGGCTACTTGAACAACTCCATCAAGGCCAAGGAGCTGTTCAAGAAGGACAAGGACTACGTCGTCATGAACGGCGAGATCCTCATCGTCGACGAGCACACCGGCCGCATGCTCCCCGGCCGCCGCTACAACGAGGGCATGCACCAGGCCATCGAGGCGAAGGAGGGCGTCGAGATCAAGAACGAGAACCAGACGCTCGCCACGATCACCCTGCAGAACTACTTCCGCATGTACGGCAAGCTCTCGGGCATGACGGGCACGGCCCAGACCGAGGCCGCCGAGCTCAACTCGATCTACAAGCTCGGCGTCATCCCGATCCCGACGAACCGCCCGATGGTCCGCAAGGACCAGGCCGACCTCGTCTACCGGACCGAGGTCGCCAAGTACGACGCCGTCGTCGACGACATCGCCGACAAGTACGCCGTCGGCCAGCCCGTCCTCGTCGGCACCGTGTCGGTCGAGAAGAGCGAGTACCTCTCGCAGCAGCTGAAGAAGCGCGGCATCAAGCACGAGGTCCTCAACGCCAAGCAGCACGAGCGCGAGGCCGCGATCGTCGCCGACGCGGGACGCAAGGGCGCCGTCACCGTCGCGACCAACATGGCCGGTCGAGGCACCGACATCATGCTCGGCGGCAACTCCGAGTTCCGGGCCGTCGCCGAGCTGAAGCGTCGCGGCCTCGACCCGCACGAGACGCCGGAGGAGTACGAAGCCGCGTGGGACGAGGCGCTCGCCACGGCCGAGCGCGACGTCGCGGCCGAGCACGAGGAGGTCACCGAGCTCGGCGGCCTCTACGTCCTCGGCACCGAGCGCCACGAGTCGCGGCGCATCGACAACCAGCTCCGCGGTCGCTCCGGCCGTCAGGGTGACCCGGGTGAGTCGCGCTTCTACCTCTCGCTCAACGACGACCTCATGCGCCTGTTCAACGCCGGGCTCGTCGACCGCTTCATGCAGACCGCCGGCATGGAGGACAACGTGCCGATCGAGTCCAAGATGGTCACGAACTCGATCCAGAAGGCCCAGGGCTCGGTCGAGGCGCAGAACTACGAGATCCGCAAGAACGTCCTCAAGTACGACGACGTCATGAACCGCCAGCGCCAGGTCATCTACGACGAGCGCCGCGCGGTGCTCGAGGGGGAGGACCTCCACGAGCAGCTGCGGCTGTTCGTCAACGACGTCGTCGGCTCCTACGTCGACGCGGCCACGGCCGAGGGCTTCGCGGCCGACTGGGACCTCGAGAAGCTCTGGGACGCGATGCGCCAGGTCTACCCCGTCTCGGTCACCATCGAGGAGGTCGAGGACATGGCGGGCGGTCGCCAGGCGATCACCGCGGACCTGCTCCGCGAGCAGCTGATGTCCGACGCGCACCACGCGTACGACCAGCGTGAGGAGACGCTCGGCGCGGAGACGATGCGCGAGGTCGAGCGCCGGGTCGTCCTGTCGGTCCTGGACCGCAAGTGGCGCGAGCACCTCTACGAGATGGACTACCTCCAGGAGGGCATCGGCCTGCGGGCCATGGCCCAGCGCGACCCGCTCATCGAGTACCAGCGCGAGGGCTTCCAGCTCTTCGAGGCGATGATGGAGGCCATCAAGGAGGAGTCGGTGAGCCACCTCTTCTCCGTCGAGGTGCAGTTGCCCGAGGCCGCCGCCGCTCCCGTCGGCGCCGCGCCGATGTCGGTCGGGGACCTCGTCGGCGGGCTCGCCGCCGCCGGTCACGTCGCTGACGACGCGACCGGTGCCGCCGCCCGCAACGGCGAGACGGACGAGGAGGCTGAGGCCGCGGCCGCTGGACGCCGCCCGTTCGGCTCCGGCGTGCGCGTCTCCGGCGTCGACCTCGACCCCGAGTCGCAGCGCCCGGCCGCCCTGCACTACACCGCCCCCGGCGAGGACGGCCGCGCCGTCGAGACCGGCGGCCAGCAGACGGTCGAGCGCAAGGCCGACCGTCGCGGCAAGAAGGTCAAGCGCAAGCGCCGCTGACGCAGCGACGGACGACGGCCCGGGCCCCTGAGGGAGCCCGGGCCGTCTGCACCCCCACCCGAGGTCGTATGCCGGGTGCGCGGCCGCGGATGACGCGCGCGGTCAGCCGATGGTGAGCGCCGTGACGAGCCACCGCCCGTCGAGGCCCTCGAGCCGCAGGGCCAAGGCCCGGACTCGCCCGTGCGACACGACGACGGCGCAGGCCTCGACGATGCCGTCGGCCGGCTCGCACACGCGCACGCGACGCACGACGGCCGAACGGCGTGGGCCGGGGGTGCGACGCCGGCCGGCGACCATGGCCTGCCTGGCGATGACCGAGTAGATCGTCGGCGCCGTGTGCCGGATGAGCTGGGGAGCGGGGCGCTGGCCGGAGACGACCTCGACGATAGCCTGCGCCAGGCGGCCCACGAGCGGGGCCGGCTCGGGGAGCAGGCTCGTGCGGGTCGGCTGCCGGCCGAAGTCCTCGTCGTCGCGCGCGCCGAAGAAGTCGAGGGCGAGGGCGTCCTGGGCGTAGGGCGGCTCCCCGTGCCAGGCCTCGTCGGCGCTGATGATCCGAGGCGCCGTCTGGGGGATGCGCCGGACGGTGAAGCCGTCGCGGGTGGAGGTGCCGGTCTGGCCGGGTGTGGTGGTCGCTCGCGTCATCACCGGGCTCCCTGCTCTGCGGGGACCCTGTCGCCGGCGCCGGCGCTGGACGGCCGTGGCACGGCTGCGTGGGACTCAGGTTTGTCCGGCCCTGACGGGGCGCTCGAGGGCGGACGCAGCTGCACCCCCGGCATGATCACGTCGGGGTCCTCACCCACGACGTCGCGGTTGGCGGCATACCACCTCGGCCACTCGCGGGAGATCTGTGCGTCGGAGGCGCCCGGACCGAGGTGTCGGGCGGCGATCGTCCAGAGCGAGTCGCCACGGCGCACCGTGACGAGGTCGTGGGCCGATGCGGCGGGACGCGGGGGCTGGGCCATGAGCTGCGACCGGTCCGCGTCGAGCACCGGCACGGGCTGCGTCGGGAGGTAGCCGGGCCCGTCCGGCGGCCTCGGGGACGCAGGTGCCGCGACGCCCTGCTGCGTGCCTGGGGTGGGGGAGTGGCCCGGATCGACGGGGAGCTCGGGAAGGTCGGCGGGCTGCGAGTGGAGCGACAGGGTCGGGCTGGCAGACCCAGCCGACCCGGCGGACCCGGCGGACCCGGCGGACCCGGCGGACCCGGCGGACCCGGCGGACGGTGTGTAGCCCGGCGTCAGCTCGGTGGGTGTGTACCCGGGCGTCAGGTCCGGTGCGGAGGCCCCTTCGGCGGACGACGCCTGAACACCGGCGCCGCGTGCCGTCGGAGCGGAGCCGGCACTCGAGACGGGGGCCGGGGGCAGGGCCACCGAGCCGACCGACGCGCCGAGGACGAGGGTCAGCACCTTGCGCACCGCGGTCGGGGTGACATGGTCGGCGACCTCGCTGGCCACCCGTCCTGCTGCACCCGGAAGGAGGGAGGCGACGGCGAACAGGCACCCGAGCGCGAGCCACGCGGCGAGCAGGACGCCCATCCAGGCGAGAACGAGAAGGAGGACGTCGTCCGGCCGGGCGGTGTCAGCAGTGTGGCTGCCCCGCCGTGCGACCGTCACGAGAGTCAGCAGGGTGATGACGGCGACGGCCAGCCCGACGGCGCCGGCCCCGACCTCGCGCAGGCGCGGGCCGTCCAGGCCTGTCCGATGCCGCTGAGCAGGGAGAGGCCTGGCTGCGCGGCCGCTCTCGTCGTCTCGTCGGGCGGCCCTGCGTGCTCCCGCTCCGTGTCCCTGTGCTGGCTGCAATCCCCTGTCCATGGCTTCATTCAATGCAGTTTGCTTGTGTTTGGTCAAGTATGGTGTTGGTCAAGAATCGCCGGGTGGCCCGCGACGTCGGGGCAGGGGAGGGTGTGCGCATGCGCTGGGACCGGCTCTTCGACGACCTTGAGGCTCAGCTCGCGCTGGACGACGTGCGGGAGCTAGAGGCCGAGGTCGCCGACCGCACCCGGCGCGAGCGCGCGCTGCTCGACCTGCACACGCGGTTGCTCGCGAACGTCGGTGCGACGCACGTGGGGCTGCGGGTGCGCGACCGCGTGCTCACGGGTCGGCTCGTCGACGTGGGGCCGGACTGGGCACTCGTCGAGACCGCGCCGGGACGGCCGGTCCTCGTGGCTCTGCCTGCGGTCCGCGCGGTGTCGGGACTGGCGCCGGGGGCTCGGACGCCCTCCGTCGTGGCCCGGAGGTTCGGCCTGGGGGCGGCCCTACGGGCGGTGAGCCGCGACCGCGCCGTCGTGGAGGTCGTGGATGTGGACGGGCACGCATCGACGGGGACCATCGACGTCGTGGCGTCCGACCACCTCGAGATCGCCGAGCACGCGGCCGACGAGGCCCGACGAGCGGCCAACGTCACCGGGCGGACGCTCGTGCCCTTCTGGTCACTGGGCTCGGTCCGCCGGCTCTGAGAGCCGGGACCGGGGTGGCCTCACTCCTCGGCAGAGCCGCCGAACGGGTGCGCCTGCACGAACGACTTCGTCTCGGCGTACATCCGCTGGATGTAGCTCTCGAGCTCCGTGGCCTCGACGCGCCACTGGCCCCGGCCACCGATCTTGATGGCCGGCAGCTCCCCGGAGCGCACGAGGGCGTACGCCTGGGCGGAGGAGATGTTGAGGATCTCCGACACCTCGGCGAGCTGCAGGAACCGCTGGGCCACGTTGACTCCTCCTCTGGGCACCGTCTGGCGACGGCCTCGACCACACCCGTACCCCCCGCGGCGCGTCCGGACACGGCCGGTGCCACCCGACTCCGGCACGGGCTCGTGGGTCGAGGGCAGGGAACGGCTCCATCCTAGGGATCCGTGCCGTCGTCATCGTCCGTCGTCCCCAGCTGTGCACCTTGACGGGCGGTGTGCGCCCGGTTGATGCAAGATGTTGCCGCGTCCGTCCGGTGTCGTGCGACGGGCGTCCAGCCATCGCCGAGCGGACCACAGGGGGCCCACATGACCGAGCTGGCCAGTCCCAGCGCCAAGCGCCTGCAACGTCCGTCCTGGCGTGACAGCCGCCTCGTCGTCGGTGTGCTGCTCGTCGTCGTCGCCGCGACGCTGGGGGCCAAGGCCGTCGCCAGCGCCGACGACCGCGTCCCGGTGTGGGTCGCGGCGGGCAACCTCGTGGCCGGTGACGAGGTCGAGGAGGCCTCCTTCGTGCGCGCCGACGTGCGACTCGCCGACGGGATGAACGCCTACCTCGCCGCCGACGCCCCGGCGCCGACCGGCTCGTTCATGGTCCGTGACGTGCGCGCGGGCGAGCTGGTGCCCGTGTCCGCCGTCGGCGATGCCGATGCCGTCGCCGTGCAACGGGTCACGGTCCGCGCCGACGCGATGTCGACGACCGGCCTGGCACGGGGGAGCCGCGTCGACGTCTTCGTCACGCCCAAGGCCCCGACGACGAGGGACGCGGCCACCACCCCGACGAAGAAGGTCCTCGAGTCCGCCGCGGTGGCTGCGGTGATGACGAGCAGCGGTGGCTTCGGCGCGGGCTCGATGACGTCGGTGCAGATCTACGTGCCGGCCGACAAGGTCCAGCCGCTCGTCGAGGCCGTGGACGGCGAGGCGAAGCTGACCCTCGTCCCCTCCGTCGGGGCGGTCACCGGCGGCGGCGCATGACCGAGGTCCTGACCGCTCTCAGCCACCAGTGGGAGTCGTCGGTCGCGACGACCCTCGAGGGTCTGCGTGACGTGACCGTGACGCGGCGGTGTGCCGACGTGTCCGAGCTGCTGTCGGTGGCCGACGCGGGTCTGGGCGACACTGCCGTTGTCTCCTCCGACCTGCGCGGCCTCGACCTCGCGGTCGTGAATCGCCTGCGCGCCAACCGGATCCGCGTGATCGGGGTGCACCCCGCCGACGACGAGCCCGCCGAGCGCCGCCTGCGACAGCTGACGATCACGGTGACGCTTCCCGTCGACGCGGGGACCGACCGGTGGGAGGTGTCGCTGCAGGAGGGATGGGGCGCATCCGACGACCTCGAGGCGGCCCTGAGCGGCGATGCCGGCGTCGGCGCCGGCCAGCAGTCCGCGCCCGACCACCCTGAGGAATCGACCGACGGTGACGCGGGGTGGCGTCCTGCTGGCTCCGGTGGCATCGCCGCAGGCCGTGAGCACGTCGGCTCGCGCGATGCCGACGACCCGTCCGGCGACGACGCGGCCGCGGGGCGAGTGACAGGTTCGCGGCCCGTCCCCGAGCGTGCGTCGGTCATCGCGGTCTGGGGACCCACCGGCGCGCCCGGTCGCACGACCGTCGCGACGACCCTGGCTGCGGAGGTCGCCGGCCGTGGCGTCGAGGTGCTGCTCGTCGACGCCGACACCTACGGGGGCTGCGTGGCGCAGACCCTCGGGCTGCTCGACGAGGCGCCGGGCGTGGCGGCGGCGTGCCGTGCGGCCGACCAGGGCCTGCTCGACCTGTCCGCGCTCGCGCGCCTCGCCCCGGTGGTCGTCCCGGGACTCCGCGTGCTGACGGGCCTGCCCAAGGCCGAGCGGTGGCCCGAGGTGCGCGCCGCGGCGCTCGAGAGGGTCCTCGAGCTGAGCCGGTCGCTCGTGCAGGTCGTCGTCGTCGACTGCGGCTTCTGCCTCGAGGACGACGAGGAGCTCAGCTACGACACCGTGGCCCCGCGACGCAACGAGGCCACGCTGACCTCCTTGGCCGCCTCCGACCTCGTCGTCGCGGTGGGCGGCGCCGACCCGGTCGCGCTCCAGCGTTTCGTCCGGGGTCTCCAGGAGCTCGGCACGGTGCCGTCCGGCGAGCCGGTGCCCGTCGTCAACCGGGTGCGCAGCGGCGCGGTCGGGTCCCGTCCCCAGTCCCGCATCGCCGACTCGCTCCTGCGGTTCGCCGGGCTCGCGTCGGTGCGGTTCGTGCCCGACGACGCCACCGCCGTCGACGCGGCCCTGCTCGCTGGGCGCTCGGTCGTCGAGCACGCGCCGGACTCGCCCGTCCGTCGTGCGGTGGCCGACCTCGCGACCGGTCTGCTGCCGTGGACGGTGGCGCCGCCCGAGCCTCGCGAGCGGAGACGGCGTGGCCGCCGCCGTGATCATGGGCGCCGGTCGTCGAGTGCCGTCGGCGCCTGAGCGCACGGCGTCCGGTCAGGGCGCGAAGAGGATCGTCAGGCCACCGAGCGTGTAGAAGACCATGACCACCATGAGCGGGACCTGACCGATGACCGCGGCGCGACGGTCGAGGACGGTGATCGCCCGCTCGTGGGCGGCGAGGACGCCGAGCAGGTGCCCGACGACGATGCTCACGGCCTGGATCGTCGCGACGAGCGTCGGCTGGATGAGCAGGTCGTTCGGGGTGAGGTCGGCAGTCCCGAGCAGGTCGGCACCCGTTCCGAGCGGGTCGGTGAGCAGCCGCCACGCGAACTGCCCCTGGTAGACCCAGAGCGACCAGTAGTGCGCGATGACGTACCCGCCGGCGATGGGGATCAGCGACGGCGCGATGTCACTGACGAAGGAGAACGAGCGGGAGACGGGCTCACCGGCGAGCCTCACCGACACGACCGAGGCCAGCCAGAGCGTCACGGCCACGAAGCCGAAGAAGGCGAGGAGGGTGGCCGTCCGGAGCAGTGCCGACGGCAGGGGCGAGGACTGGACGAACGTCGCCCACGAGAGGTTGGCCGAGAAGCCATCGTATGCCGTCCCGCCGAGCATGACGGCGACCGTGGGCACGAGGCCCCGCTGGCCACGCAGGCCGTTGACGCCGTGCAGCGGGGTCCGCAGCACCCAGCGCCCGTCATGGCGCCGGCCGAGCGGTGAGAGCAGGCCGAGCAGCCGTGACCACGCCTCGAAGGGGTCGGCGTGGTCGAACCACGTGCGGCCGAAGACGGCCGCACCCAGCAGCGACACGGCGAAGAAGCCGGCGACGAGGACGCGGAGGAAGCCCAGCGACGTGTTGTCCTCGGCGACGAGCTCTACCCACGTGAAGGTCCCGAGCCCGAGGGCCGCGGGCCACAGGCCCCAGCGGTAGGACAGGGCCGCGAGGTCGGGCGAGACACGGGCAAGTCGGAGCAGGCCGGCGTGGAGCGCGCGGAGCGGGTTGATGACCCGCCAGACCGGGCCGAGGAGCATCGAGGAGAAGGCGAGGCCCACCCACAGCCACACGTAGACGACGTGGGGCACCGGGTTGCGGGCCGAGTCGGGGCCGAACACGAGCGCCGCCAGCGTCCACACCGTGACGATGCCGGCCAGGACGCGGGCCACGACGCGCAGCCAGCGCGAGTCCAGCACGGCGGCGACGGGCCCGGGCAACAGCACCCCGTCGGTGTCGCGCAGCCGCGGCTCGCGCCACAGCGTGCTGATGGCGACGAACGAGATGACGAGCGCCGCGACCGCCGCGATGACGAGGGCGGTGAACGGCAGGGGAAGGTCGCCGCGGCTACCGACGCCGTGGGCGGGGACGACAGCCGGGACGGAGCCCGGAGTGAGGGCTGATGGGAGGGCGGAAGCGAGGGCGGCCGGGAGGGACGCCACGGTCAGCGGACAGCGACCGTGAGCAGGGTCAGGGCCGGCTCGTGGGTCTCGACCTCGTAGAGGCCGGCCTCGGTGCCGGTGAGGCGCAGGGTCGTCGGGGTGCCGGCCTTGAGCGTCGCCTCGACGTCGAAGCCGTGGGCGTGCAGCTCGTCGTCGTGGTCGCTCGTCACGACGAGCTCGAGCGTCGAGCCGATCGGCAGGTCGACCTGCGCCGGGGCGGGCGTCACGGTCGTCCCGGTGACGGTCACCTCGAGGCGCTTGACGCTGCCCGTCGAGACGACGCCGGTGCTGCCGCCCGGTCCGGGATCGGGGGTGCCGGACGAGCAGGCGGCGGCACCGACGAGCGCGAGGACGCAGACGGCATACGGCAGGGCGCGAAACGTACGCATGGCCACGATCCTAAGCAAGGGCGTCTGGCAGAGTGTGAGCATGTCTGACCGCCTGACCTCGCTCGACGCGTCGTTCCTCTACCTCGAGGAGTCCACCACGTCGATGCACGTCGGGTCGGTCATGGTCTTCCAGCCTCCTCGCGACGGCTTCGACTACGACCAGCTCGTCCGCATCATCGAGAGCCGGATCGGGGCGATCCCGCGCTTCCGGCAGAAGGTGCGCGACGTCCCGGGCCGGATCGGCAACCCCGTCTGGGTCGACGACGAGGCCTTCGACATGGGCTACCACGTGCGTCGCGCCGGCCTGCCGCGTCCGGGCAGCGACCGGCAGCTGCAGGACTTCGTCGCCCGGGTCCAGCCGCGCAAGCTCGACCGCACCCGCCCGCTGTGGGAGGTCTACCTCGTCGAGGGCCTGCACGACGGTCGGTTCGCCATCGTCACGAAGACCCACCACGCGCTCATCGACGGCGTCAACGCCCTCGACATCGCGCACGTCATCGTCGACGCCGTCAAGGGTGAGGACCAGGACGACGTCGTGCCGCCGTGGGAGCCGAGCCGGTCGCCGTCGTCGGTCGAGCTCGTCACGGGTGCCGTCATCGACGCGGTGCGCCGCCCGACGCAGGTCGTCGACCTCGTCCGCGGCGGTCTCAACGACGCCCTCAACGTCGGCCTGCGTGCGGTCGAGTCTGCCGGCCAGGTGCTCTCGACGGTCGCGCGCACCGCCGCTCGTCCCGCGCCCGACTCGCCCCTCAACGCCGAGATCGGCTCGGCCCGCCGGTGGGTCATGATCGCGACCGACCTCGAGGACTACCGCCTCGTGCGCAAGCGGCTGGCCCGCGGCGCGTACGCCGAGGACGTGACGATCAACGACGTCGTGCTCGCGACGATCGCGGGCGGCTTCCGGGCGTGGCTGCTCGGGCGCGGCGAGGCCGTCAGCCCCCACACGTCGGTGCGCGCCATGGTGCCGGTCAGCATCTACGGCGACGACCCGGCGGGGATGTATGCCAACCAGGTCATGGCCTGCGTCGTCAACCTCCCGGTCGGCGAGCCCGGGGCCTCGATGCGCCTGCACCAGATCGCGTTCGCGATGCGCCAGCAGATGGAGGGTGGCCAGGCGGTCGGGGCGACGTCGCTCGCCAACCTCGCGGGGTTCGCGCCGCCGACCCTGCACGCCCTCGGTGCGCGTCTCGGCTCCGCGATGTCGCGCCGCCTCTACAACGTCATGATCACCAACGTGCCGGGCCCGCAGACGCCGCTCTACGCCGGAGACGCCGAGATGCTCTCGACCTACCCCGTGACGCCGCTCGCCAAGGGGCAGGCCCTCTCGATCGGCATCACGTCGTACAACGGCGGGGTCTACTTCGGCCTCAACGCCGACCGCGACGCCATGCCCGACGTCGACGTGCTCGGCCAGTCCATCGTCGAGTCGCTCGCCGAGCTGACGAGTGGGAGGGAGTCCTGATGCCGGTCGTGCGCGTCTACGTGCCGCTGGGGCGGGCGGGCCTCGAGGAGCTCGCCACCGCGGGCGCGCTCGCTGCCGGTCCGGGCACGCCCCGGACGGCGTATGCCGTCACGTCGGGTCTCGAGCAGGCCGCGCCGGGTCTCGACGTCGAGGACCTCGAGTACGCCGCCTTCAGCGATGCCGTCGAGGCTGCGGCCGGGCTGCGGTCGGTGCGCTCGGACCGTCGCGTCGTCGCATCCGCCGACGCGGACGCCACGTGGGTCTCACCGCGCGACGGTGCGCCCGTGTCGAAGGTCGTGCTCACGGCGCCGCTGCCCCTCTCGCGGGTCGCGTCGTTCCACGTCGACGACGAGGTGACCGGCGACGTCGACGAGGAGGCCGACGAGCTGCTGTGGTACGACGTCACCGAGCTCGACGACGTGCGTTCCTTCTTCGGCTGAGCCCCGACATGGCCGACGACGAGGTGGTCGCCCTCTACGACGAGGCCGGCCACGTGTCGGGATCGTCGCCACGGTCGGTCATGCGCGCGCGCAACCTGCGTCACGCGGCCTCGTCGATCGTCGTGCGCGACCCGCTCGGTCGCATCTACCTCCACCGTCGCACGACGACGAAGGACGTCTACCCGGGTCTGCTCGACGTCGCGGCCGGTGGGGTCGTCCTGGCGGGGGAGGATCCGGCTGTGGGCGCGGTACGCGAGGTCGACGAGGAGCTCGGTGTCGCCGGGGTCCCGCTCGAGCCCCTCGGCGTGGCGGACTACGCCGACGAGCACACGCGCTACCGGGCCTTCCGCTTCGTCGTGACGTGGGACGGCCCGATCCGGTGGCAGCCCGAGGAGGTGTCATGGGGCGAGTGGGTGACGGTCGAGGAGCTCGTGCGCCGGTTCGACGACGAGGTCGACAGCATCGTGCCGGACAGCGTGGCCGTGTGGTCGTCCCTCGTGCGCGGATGGCATGCCGACCGGGTCCCGCTCCGCCAGGGCTGGGACAGCGTGGCGACGCTCGTGGAACAGCGCTGGGTCGACCGCACCGCGCGCCGGCCCGACGTCGAGACGGCGCTGCTCGCCGAGGCGGTCCTGCTCCCGGCGATCGCGGACGGGCTTCCGGTGGAGGTGCCCCGCCCGGTCGTGCTCGACCGTGCGCCGCTGCGGCTGCGGCACGCCCTCGTGGTGGGCGAGGCCGTCGATCCGGCACGCCTGACCTCGGCGGACGGCGAGGTCTTCGCGGCCTTCCTCGAGGTGCTGCACGCCACCCCGCTTCCCCTCGCGGCCGATGCGGGGTGCCCGTCGGCAGCGGACGACCACGTCGAACGAACCGTCCGGGTGGAGCGGCTCGGGCACGTCGTGCTGCCCCTCCTGCCGCCCGAGCACCGCTCGACCGCGGAGGCGCTGCTCGAACGGGTGGCGACCGTCGGTGAGCAGGCCCTCTGCCACGGGGACCTCGTGAGCGAGCACGTCCTCGCGCGAGACGGGCGGCTGTCCGGGGTCATCGACTGGGGCGACGCCCGGGTCACCGACCCCGCTGTCGACCTCGCCTGGGCGCTCAACGCGACATCGATCGCCTTCGCCGACGCTGTGGCGTCCGGCGTGGACGACGACACGAGGGCCAGGGCCCGGGCCTGGTGGGCGCTCGCGCCGTGGTTCGACGCCCACCGCGACGTCGTGTACCCCGAGACGGTGGACGTTGACCCGTCCGGTGCGCTCGCACACGACCTCGAGGTCGTGGTCTCCCGTCTGCTCCGGTGGCGCGGCGCCTGACGGGCGTGGTGCCATGACTTCATCTCTTGTCACGACCGAACGATCGTGCTTTTATAGACGTCATGGGCAAAGGTGAGAGCACGAGGACCGCGATCCTCGACGAGGCCACCGAGCTCGCGTCGCTCGTCGGGCTCGGTGGGCTGACCATCGGCACGCTGGCCGCGGCGACGAAGCTGAGCAAGAGCGGGCTCTACGCCCACTTCGCCTCCAAGGAGGCGTTGCAGGTCGAGGTGCTCCAGCACGCCCGCGAGCGGTTCACCGACGTCGTCATGCGTCCGACCGTGGCCACACCCCGTGGCGAGCCGCGCGTGCGCGAGTTCTTCGACCGCTGGATCACCTGGCAGTCCACCGCCTTCGACGGCGGCTGCATCTTCGTCGACGCAGCAAGCGAGTTCGACGACCAGGAGGGCCCGGTCCGCGACGAGCTGGTGCGCGCCGAGCGCGACAAGCTCGAGTCCCTCACCCTCATCGTCGGCACCGCGATGAGCGAGGGGCACTTCCGCGACGACGTCGACGCCGAGCAGTTCGCCTACGAGCTCGAGGGCATCGTTCTCGCGCACCACCATGCGCGTCGGTTGATGCGCGACGGTCGTGCCGAGGAGCGTGCGCGCCGGGCCTTCGACCGCCTCGTCGACGACTGCCGGCCCGTCGCCCGCTCGGCCTGACCACCACGCATCCGGTCCTGCACGGACCACCCGTCCCGATCACCATCCAGAAGGAGCAGTCATGGCCCTCCAGTCGCCACAGAAAAGCACGAACGATCGGTCTATTAAGTCCGCCACCACTCACATGGCGTTCCGGATCTTCGAAGCGCTCGCACCTCGCGTGGGAGCGCGGGTCGCCGAACGGCTCTGGTTCCGACTGCCCCCGGCCCGACCCTCGATCGCCACGCCCTTGGGTGCGACGCCGATCCGGGAGCTGCTCGGCTCGGCCTTCGAGGTCGAGCTCCGCGGCCGCTCCGTGCGGGGCTGGGTCTGGGGTGAGGGACCGGTCATCTACCTCGTGCACGGCTGGGGCGGGTCCCTCGAGCAGCTGACCCCGCTCGTCGCGCCCCTGCTCGACCGGGGCCTGCAGGTCGTCGCCTTCGACGGGCTCGGTCACGGCCGCTCGGACCCGGGGGTCCACGGCTCCGGCTCCTCCGATGCGGTCGAGCTCGGTCGCTCCCTCGACGCCGTCGCCGCGCGCTTCGGGCCTGCGCGGGCCGTCGTCGCACACTCGATGGGCGCCCTGTCCGCACTGCTGGCGATCCGCGACGGCTGGGTGGCAGTGGAGCGGCTCGTCCTCATCGCCCCGCCGAGCGGCATACCCGACCTGCTCGTCCGCCTTCGGAGCGAGCTGGGGCTGGGCGCGCGGACGACGCGCCGGCTCGTCGAGCGGGTCCGCCTCCGCACCGGCTACGCGCCCGACGAGCTCGACCTCGTGACGATCGCGACCTCGCTCGAGCGGCCCGAGCGGCCCGACCTGCTCGTCGTCCACGACCTGCTCGACCGAGAGGTGTCGCACGCGCCCTCGGCGCGCCTCGTGCAGTCCTGGCCGGGGGCCGAGCTGCTCTCGACCGCCGGGCTCGGGCATCGTCGGGTGCTCGCGGACGCCGCGGTCGGGGGAGCCGTCGCCCGCTTCGTCGACCGCCTCCCGGTGGAGGCCAGCCTGCACGGCGACGACCGTCCCCAGCCGTGGCCGGACGCGGTCGCCGACGGCCGATCGGCAACCGGCCGGCAGGCCCGCGCCGGAGCGGCCTGACCGTCCCACGTGCTGGTCCGGGGGAGTCGCGCTTGCGTCATCCCTTGTTACCTTGCGCGGATGGACTTCACCGCTGACGAGTACGCCCGCCGCGATGCCGACCGCCTCCGCGAGATCCTCGCCGGACCACCCGTGACGTGGGTCTTCCTCGGCGACAGCATCACGCAGGGGGTCGTGCACACGCACGGCCGCCGCGGCTACGTCGAGCACTTCGCCGAGCGCGTCCGCGGTGAGCTCGGTCGTCGTGGGGACGCCGTCATCAACTCCGGCGTGTCGGGGGCCACGACCGAAGACCTCCTTCCCGAGTTCCACTGGCGGGCAGGACGATTCGCGCCCGACGTCGTCTTCGTGATGTTCGGGACCAACGACATCCTGGCGGGGGAGGACGGCGTGCGCGGCTTCCGCTACCGCCTCGACCAGATCGTCCAGCGCTCCCGCGACGTCGGAGCCACGGTCGTGCTCCAGACGCCCCCGCCGGTGCTCGAGGACGGCGGCCGCGGGCCCCGCCTCATCGCGCTCTACGCCGAGGCGGTGCGCGAGGTCGCACGCGACCTCGGGGTGCTCGTCGTCGACCATGCCGCCGCGTGGGAGGCGGCCGCGGCCGACGCGGGCCGGGAGGTGGCGCCCGACGGCTGGCTCGACGACACGTTCCACCCCGGCGCGCGAGGGCACCACCAGCTCACCCTCACCCTCCTGTCGGCCATCGACGTCGCCGACCCCACGAGCGAGGTCTGCTCGCTCGTCGTCGACGACGCCGTGGGCGCCACCGCCTGAGGGCGCCTGCCCACCCCGCCTCCGACCCCACTCCGACCCCGACCGCACCGCGCCTCCACCCCGAGGGTGGGCGGCGTCGGTCAGGGGCGGCTCAGGGTCGGGTCAGGGCGCTCCCCGGCAGCGCCACGGCCCCGAGTGGCGCGACGATGGGGTCATGACACAACCGATCCCGAACCCGTCCGGCCAGTCCCTGACCCCGACGAGCGACGAGCGCACGTGGGCCGTCCTCGGCCACCTCGCCGCCATCGTCGCCGCCGTCATCTCCGTCGGCTGGCTCAGCTTCGTCGGCCCGCTGCTCATCTGGGCCGTCTACAAGGACCGCAGCGCCTTCGTCCGCAAGGCCGCTGCCGACTCCTTCAACTTCAACCTCGCCGTCTGGGCGGCGATCATCGCCGGCTGGGTCATGCTCTTCACCGTGATCCTCATCCCGGTCGCCATCATCGTGTGGATCGTCGCCGTCGTGGCCGCGCTGTGGTTCCACATCAGGGCGGCGATGGCCGCGAGCCGCGGAGAGAGCTTCCGCTACCCGTGGAGCATCCCCGTCCTGCACTGAGCGCCCCGGCAGGGCTGACGGGCACCGTGGCCGGCATGGAACGATGGGGTGGCTCCGCCCACGAGGCGGGCCACCCCACTCGCCTGCACCGGGCGAGACCCCGTGCCAACCGCAGGAGAACTTGATGGACGCCGTGACCCACGTGCCCGCACCGGCCAACGAGCCGGTGCTCGACTACGCGCCGGGCTCGCCCGAGCGAGCCGCGCTCGAGGTCGCCCTCGCCGAGCTGGGGTCGACCCAGACCGAGCTGCCCCACACGATCAACGGCGAGCGGGTCACCGGCACCGGTCGCAAGATCGCCGTCCGCCAGCCGCACGCCCACCGCAAGGTCCTCGGCACGCTGCGCAACGCCACCGTCAAGGAGGGCCAGGCCGCCGTCGACGCCGCCAAGGCCGCCGCCCCGATGTGGCGCGAGCTGTCCTTCGACGACCGCGCCGCCATCCTGCTCAAGGCCGCCGAGCTGCTCTCCGGCCCCTGGCGCGCCCGCCTCAACGCGGCGACGATGCTCGGACAGAGCAAGACGGCCTACCAGGCCGAGATCGACGCCGCGTGCGAGCTCATCGACTTCTGGCGCATCAACGTCCACTTCGCCCGCCAGATCCTCGAGCAGCAGCCGCCGCTCAACGCCAAGGGCATCTGGAACCGCTCCGACTACCGCTCGCTCGAGGGCTTCGTCTACGCGGTCACGCCGTTCAACTTCACCGCGATCGCGGGCAACCTGCCGACCGCCCCGGCCCTCATGGGCAACACCGTCGTGTGGAAGCCGAGCCCGACCCAGCAGCTCGCGGCGCAGCTGACGATGGAGCTGCTCGAGGAGGCCGGCATGCCTCCGGGCGTCATCAACATGGTGACGGGCGACGGCATCAACGTCAGCAAGGCAGCCCTGCGCGACGAGGACCTCGCCGGCATCCACTTCACCGGCTCGACCCCGACGTTCAAGCACCTGTGGCACGAGGTCGGGACCAACCTCGACCGCTACCGCACCTACCCGCGCCTCGTCGGCGAGACCGGCGGCAAGGACTTCATCCTCGCCCACCCGAGTGCCGACCCGGCCGTCCTGCGCACCGCCATGATCCGGGGCGCCTTCGAGTTCCAGGGCCAGAAGTGCTCGGCCGCCTCGCGCGCCTACGTCCCCGCCTCGGTGTGGAAGCAGATCAAGGGCGACCTCGTCGACATCACCAACGGCCTGACCCAGGGCGACGTCACCGACCTGTCCAACTTCATGGGTGCCGTCATCGACGACCGCGCGTTCGCCAAGCACCAGGACGCGATCGACCGGGCTCACGCGACCACGGGCATCGACGTCGTGGCCGGCGGCACCTACGACGACTCCGTCGGCTACTTCGTGCGCCCGACGGTGCTCGAGATCAAGGACGCCGCCGACGAGTCCTTCCGCACCGAGTACTTCGGCCCGATCCTGTCGGTGCACGTCTACCCCGACGCGCAGTACGACACCGTGCTCGACCAGATGGAGCGCTTCGCGCCGTTCGGGCTCACCGGCTCGATCATCGCCCAGGACCGTCGCGTCATCGCCGACGCCACGAAGCGCCTGCGCTTCGCCGCCGGCAACTTCTACGTCAACGACAAGCCGACCGGCGCCGTCGTCGGCCAGCAGCCGTTCGGCGGGGGCCGCGCGTCGGGCACCAACGACAAGGCGGGCGCCGCGCAGAACCTGCTGCGCTGGACGAGCGTGCGTTCGATCAAGGAGACGTTCGTCCCGCCGACGAACCACACCTACCCGCACATGGGCTGACCCGCCCCCGAGCACGTATGCCGCTGGGCCCGTCTCCGTCAGGAGGCGGGCCCAGCGTCGTGCAGGGGTGTCAGGCGCGCTCGGACAGCCAGGCGTTGCCGGTTCGCTGCTCGCTGCGGATCGCGTCGATGACGGCAGGGGCGGCGGCCTTCTCGACCTTGCCCCCGAAGAGCGGGATCGAGGCCTTGAGGTCGCCGTCGATGCTGATCTGCGTGCCGCCACCGGCCGGGGCGAGCCGGACGCTCGACCGCATCGCGACGGGAGCCCCGGCCACCTCGACCGTGAGGGTGCCGGTGCGGGTGCCGTCACCGGCGGCCCCACCCCACTCGTAGGTCTCCGTCACCGAGAGGGTCGGTCCGACGATCGACTTCGCGAAGTCGGGGAGGTCGTCGGCGGGCAGGTCGCGCTTCGTCACAACGCGGGCGCCGTCACCCGCCGGGCTGACCGCGGCCTCGTGCCGTTGGGCGTGGGCCTCGACGCACTTGCGCTCCTGGAAGGCCACGTCGGTGACCATGGCGTAGACGGTCTCGGGCGGGGCGGCATACGTGATCGTCTCGGAGATCTTCATGGCCGACACGCTATTGCACCGTCCACCGCACCCCGAGGACGTATGCCGCGCGGCCGGGTCACGCGCCCGGCGCCGAGGTGACGCTCAGGCGCCCGACCGGGCGCGGTCGGACAGGGCCGCGAGTGTCGTGCCGGACGTCTCGAGCTCGCGGCGGAGCCGGGCCAGCTCGCGCGAACGGACCGCCGTCACGCGGTTGAGCAGCTCCTGGAGCCGATCGCGCTCGGCCAGGCGCTCGCCCGGCTCGACCCGGCTCGGGCCGGAGCGCTCGACGACGAGCCGGCCGTCGATGGTCAGGTCGCAGCGCGTCAGGGCCGGCTCGAGCCCGCGGACGCGGGCTGCCGACTCGACGGCGGTCGTGGTCCAGGACTGGAGGAGGCCGCCGACCCGGTCGAGCTCGGTGGCGGCGCGGGTCACGAGGTCGCGCTCGTGGCCCGTGGGGTCGGGCCCCCCGGTGCGCCCGACCCGCCGCGCGGCCGCGTCGAGGTCGACGACGAGGTCGGCGAGCTGGTGGGCCTGCGTGCGCAGGGCGCCGCCGAGCGCCGACGTCGAGCCGGGGTCGCCGGGAGAGAGGCTCATCGGGCGTCACCCGCCTGCGTGGCCGGACGGCTGTCTCGCGGCACCTGCTCGTCGACGCCGGCGGGTGCCCGCCCGGGGGCGGCGCCGAGGTCGAGCAGCCGCTCCTCGAGTGCCTCCGAGAGGGCCCGGAGGGTGTCGGCCGCCTGCTCGACCCAGGTGTCGAGCGCGCGCTGCGTCGGCAGGTCGCCGAGGTCGGGAAGGTGCGTCAGCAGGTCGTCGGAGAGCGTCCGCGTCGTCGACCGGCCGGCGGCGAGGGCTCGCAGCGTCGCAGGGTCCGCAGCGCCCGCCACCCGGCTCCCCTCGGTCATGGCACCACTCTAGGGACTGGGCGTCCGGGCGCCCCGGAGTTCTCCACCGCCTGTCCCGTCCATCACTCGTGTCACAGTCGCGGAGTGTCCGGCGGGGGTGGTTCGGGCGTGGACGCCGACGGGGATAGGCTCACATGGTGAGATGGGCGGCACAACGACGTGCCGCCGTACGGGCCACACGGTGAGGAATCCGACGACCGCATGTCAGCGTCACTCGAACAGACTCGAATCGACGTCATGAAGGCCGCTGCCGCGGCAGTGGCGCCTCCCCCTCGACGGGGTCGCGGCCGATCCGGCGGCACCGCGTCCCGCGAGCTCGAGGAGTTCCTCCTCGCCTACT
This sequence comes from Terrabacter sp. P2_E3, assembly GCF_056403915.1. Taxonomy (NCBI): domain Bacteria; kingdom Bacillati; phylum Actinomycetota; class Actinomycetes; order Micrococcales; family Intrasporangiaceae; genus Terrabacter; species Terrabacter sp. P2_E3. The sequence continues at coordinate 170,093 of NZ_JBFUEN010000006.1, read as the reverse complement.
ACCGCCTCGTCGCGACCGAGGACCTGCTCGCGCGCCCGGCGCGCGAGCTCGCGACCATCGCCACCGAGCACCGCGCCTTCGCCCAGGATCGCCCGGTCGGCACGTTCAACGTGCGCGCCTTCAACCCGACCGCCGACGACGAGGGCTGGTCCACGGGCCACTCGGTGGTGCAGATCGTCGTCGACGACATGCCGTTCCTCGTCGACTCCGTCGTGGCCGCGCTCGGCGGCTTCGACCGCGGCGTACACCTCATCGTGCACCCGCAGATGACCGTCTCGCGCACCATCACCGGTGAGCTCAAGTCGGTCATCACCGACGGCTCGACGACCGTGCAGTCCAGCTCCCTCGGTCTCGTGCGCGAGTCGTGGATGCACCTCGAGATCGACCGCCTGCCGGCCGACGCCCTGCCCGACGTCGAGGCCCGGCTGCGGCACGTCCTCGAGAACGTCCGCGACTCCGTCGAGGACTGGCCCAAGATGCGCGCGCACGCGCTGACCATCGCGAGCGAGCTCCGCTCGGCGACGCCACCCGGCACCGACCCGCACCAGGCGCGCGAGACGAGCCGTTTCCTCGAGTGGCTCGCACACAACAACTTCACCTTCCTCGGCTACCGCGAGTACTCCCTCTCGCACGAGAACGGCAAGGACGTCTCGCGCCAGGTGCCCGGCACCGGTCTCGGGCTGCTCCGCTACGACCGGCCCTCTGCCGGAAAGGGACTCGTGCTCACGCCGGCTGCCAGCCGAGCCGCTCGCGACTCCACCATCCTCATCATCACCAAGGCCAACTCGCGCGCGACGGTCCACCGCGACGTCTACCTCGACTACATCTCGGTCAAGCGCTTCGACGCCCGCGGCGAGTGCGTCGGCGAGCAGCGCTTCCTCGGCCTCTACGCCTCGGCCGCCTACAACGACACGATCCACGACATCCCGCTCCTCGACGTACGGGCGCAGGAGGTGCTGCGCCTCACCGGGCTCAGCGCCGACAGCCACTCCGGCAAGGACATCCTCCAGATCCTCGAGACCTACCCGCGCGACGAGCTCTTCCAGACGAGCCCCGCACAGCTGGCCGAGATCGCGACGAGCGTCCTGCACCTGCAGGAGCGCCGCAAGACCAAGCTCTTCCTGCGTCGCGACGAGTTCGGCCGTTTCGTCTCGTGCCTCGTCTACCTCCCGCGCGACCGCTACAACACCACGGTCCGCCTGCGCATCGAGGCGATCCTGCTCGAGGCCTTCGGCGGCGAGAACATCGACAACACGACGCGGGTCAGCGAGTCGACGCTCGCGCGCCTCCACTTCGTCGTGCGCATGCCGGCGGGCACCGACATCCCCGACATCGACGAGGCGGAGCTCGAGAAGCGCGTCATCGACGCGACCCGCACCTGGGACGAGGACCTCTCCGAGGCGCTCGGCCAGGCCCGCGGTCTCGAGGGCGCGGCCCGCACGATGGCGGCGTACGCCAAGGCCCTGCCCGAGGCGTACAAGGAGGACTTCGACGTCGAGACGGCGGTCGAGGACCTCGACCGCATCGACGCGCTCGGAGACGGTGACCGCACGACCGGCCTGCACCTCTACGACGACCCCGCGTCGGACGACCCCCGCGAGCGGCGCTTCAAGCTCTACCGCCGCGCCGACCTGTCGCTGACGCAGGTGCTGCCGCTCTTCACGCACCTCGGCGTCGAGGTGACCGACGAGCGCCCCTACGAGGTGCCCGGACCCGACGGCCGCACGCTGCACATCTTCGACTTCGGCCTGTGCGCCGACGCCCGCACGTGGGGGTCCGGCGACGCAGCCCTCTCGGCGGACGTCCGCGAGCGCTTCGAGGAGGCCTTCCGGGCCGTCTGGGACGGCCGTGCCGAGTCCGACGGCTTCAACGCCCTCGTGCTCGCCGCGGGTCTCACCTGGCGGCAGGTCGTCATCCTGCGCACCGTGGCGAAGTACCTCCGCCAAACGGGCTCGACCTTCTCGCAGGACTACGTCGAGTCGGCGCTCGCCGCCAACACCGGCATCGCCCGCAGCCTCGTCGAGCTCTTCGAGGCGCGCTTCGACCCCGACGCCTTCCCCGAGACCGAGGCCGGCCACGACAAGCGGGCGTCGCGGCAGAAGCAGGTCGTCACGCGCATCAAGGAGGCACTCGACGACGTCGCGAGCCTCGACCACGACCGCATCGTGCGTGCCCTGCTCGGAGTCATCCAGGCGAGCCTGCGCACGAACTTCTACCAGCCCGACGAGAACGGACGCGACAAGTCGTACGTGTCGCTCAAGCTCAACCCGAAGAAGGTCCCCGACCTCCCGGCCCCGCGGCCGATGTTCGAGATCTGGGTCTACAGCCCCCGGGTCGAGGGCGTGCACCTGCGCTTCGGCAAGGTCGCCCGCGGCGGTCTGCGCTGGTCCGACCGCCGCGAGGACTTCCGCACCGAGGTCCTCGGGCTCGTCAAGGCGCAGATGGTCAAGAACGCCGTCATCGTGCCGACCGGCAGCAAGGGTGGCTTCTACGCCAAGCAGCTGCCCGACCCCGCGGTCGACCGCGCCGCGTGGATGGACGAGGGCATCGCGTCCTACAAGCTCTTCATCTCCGGGCTGCTCGACCTCACCGACAACCTCGTCTCGGGTGCCGCCGTGCCGCCGCGCCGTGTCGTGCGCCACGACGAGGACGACACCTACCTCGTCGTCGCCGCCGACAAGGGCACCGCGAAGTTCTCCGACATCGCGAACGGCATCTCCGCCGACTACGGCTTCTGGCTCGACGACGCCTTCGCGTCCGGCGGCTCCGCCGGCTATGACCACAAGGGCATGGGCATCACGGCGCGCGGCGCATGGGAGTCGGTCAAGCGCCACTTCCGCGAGCTCGGCGTCGACACCCAGACCCAGGAGTTCACCGTCGTCGGCGTCGGCGACATGAGCGGCGACGTCTTCGGCAACGGGATGCTCCTCTCTGAGCACATCCGCCTGCTCGCGGCCTTCGACCACCGGCACATCTTCGTCGACCCCGACCCGGACGCCGCGACCTCGTATGCCGAGCGCCGGCGGATGTTCGACCTGCCCGGGTCGTCGTGGGCCGACTACGACGAGAAGCTCATCAGCAAGGGAGGCGGCATCTTCCCGCGATCGGCCAAGTCGGTGCCGGTGAGCCAGCAGATGGTCGCGGCCCTGGGGCTGCGCTCGGGCACGAAGTCGATGACGCCCGCCGACCTCATGAAGGCGATCCTCCTCGCGCCGGTCGACCTGCTGTGGAACGGCGGCATCGGCACCTACGTCAAGGCGGCGGCCGAGACGAACTCCGAGATCGGCGACCGGGCCAACGACGCCATCCGCGTCAACGGCAGCGACCTGCGCTGCAAGGTCGTCGGCGAGGGCGGCAACCTCGGGGCAAGCCAGCTCGGCCGCATCGAGGCCGCGCTGGCGGGTGTCCGGATCAACACCGACGCCATCGACAACAGTGCCGGAGTCGACACCTCCGACCACGAGGTCAACATCAAGATCCTGCTCACCGAGCTGACCCGCTCCGGCGAGCTGACGACGAAGCGTCGCAACACGCTCCTCGCCTCGATGACCGACGAGGTCGCCGAGCAGGTGCTGCGCGACAACTACGAGCAGAACGTCCTGCTCGGCAACGCCCGCGCGCAGCAGCACGCGATGCTCGGCGTGCACGAGCGCCTCATCCAGTTCCTCGAGGCGAACGGCGACCTCGACCGCTCGCTCGAGTTCCTCCCGAGCGACGCCGAGATCGCGCGCCGCCAGAAGGACGGACTGGGCCTCGCGTCGCCGGAGTTCTCGGTGCTCGTCGCCTATGCGAAGCTCTACCTCAAGAACCAGCTCATCACGACGGCCCTGCCCGACGACCCGTGGTTCGAGTCGACGCTCGCCGAGTACTTCCCGAAGCCGTTGCGCGGCAAGTACGCCGACGAGATCGCCGCCCACCCGCTGCGCCGCGAGATCATCACCAACGCGGTGGCGAACTCGATGGTCAACCGCGGCGGCATCACCTTCGCCTACCGGGCGGGGGAGGAGACCGGCGCCACGCCCGAGCAGGTAGCGCGTGCCTACGTCGTCTGCCGCGAGGTGTTCGACCTCGCCGGGTTCGTCCGGGGCGTCGAGGCCACCGACAACGTCGTGAGCACGGGGGCGCAGACGGCGCTCTACCTCGAGTTCCGTCGCCTCATCGACCGCTCGGTGCGCTGGTTCCTCACCTCACGCCCGGCGACGCTCGACATCGCGGCCGAGGTGGCGCGCTTCCGCCCCGGCATCGAGGCCTTCTCCGGCCGCATCGCCGAGCTGCTCCAGGGCAGCGAACGCACCCGCCTGCAGCGACGGGCCCGCGAGCTCGAGGGCAAGGGCGTGCCGGAGGACCTCGCGCTCGCCGCGGCGTCCCTGCTCGACCTCTACTCGCTGCTCGACTGCATCGAGATCGCCGAGGACACCGGCGAGAAGCTCGACGACGTCGTCGGGGTCTACTTCCTGACCTCCGAGACGTTCTCGATCGACGCGATGCTGACGCGGGTCACGATGCTGCCGCGCGACGACCGCTGGGACGCCATGGCCCGCGGCGCGCTGCGCGACGACCTCTACGCGGTCCTCGAGAGCCTGACTCGGTCGGTGCTCGAGGTGAGCAACCCGCGTCACGACGGCGCGGGCCGCCTCGCCGAGTGGTCCGAGCTCAACGCCGACGCGCTCGGTCGGGCCCGGGCGGCCCTCGGCGGGATCGAGCGGATGAGCCACGCCGGCATCGCCGCGCTCTCGGTCGCCCTGCGCACCCTGCGCACCGTGACCAAGCCGGCGTCGTCCGGCCAGCCCGCGCCCATCCAGGCCGAGGCGCCGTCGGGTCCCGTCCCGACGAAGAAGGCGTCTGTCAGGAAGGCGCCCGCGAAGAAGGCGTCCGCCGCGAAGAAGGCGGCTCCGAAGAAGGCGGCCAGCGCGGCCCCGAAGACCGAGGCCAAGCAGCCCGCCACCAAGACGGCGGCCGTGAAGAAGGCCCCGGCCACGAAGACCGCGACCAAGCAGGCGGCCCGTGCCGCTGCGGCCCGAGTGGCCGCCGATTCCCGTAGCTGACCGACCACCTCGTCGAGTGAGCGCCTGACCACACACGAGTGAGCGCGCCGTCCCACCTGCCACGAGGCGGGAGGGACGGCGCGCTCACTCGAGTGGGACGGGGCGCTCACTCGAGTGGGGTGGGTGAGGCCACCGAACGCGTGGGCCCCGTGGCTCACTAGGCTCGGGACGTGGCAACCCTGAGCGAGCTCCTGCGCGGCCGGACGAACCTGCCCGACCACGACGTCGAGTGGCTGCAGCTGCTCGTCGGTGACTGGCAGCTCGTCGCCGACCTCTCGTTCGCCGATCTCGTGCTCTGGGTCCGGTCGACGAGCGAGCGGTGGGAGGCCGTGGCCCACGTGCGTCCCACCACGGGCCAGCTCGTCTTCGTCGACGACCAGGTGGGCCGCATCGCCGACCCCGGCCGCACCCGTGACCTGCTCGACGAGGCCGCGGCCGAGCAGCGCATCCTGCGCGTGCGCCAGGTCGTCGTCCCGCACGAGCACGGAGCCGACCAGTCGGTGCGCGAGGAGTACATCCCCGTCGTCCGTGGTGGCCACGTCGTCGCCGTCCTGACCCGCCACACGAACCTCTGGACGACGCGCACCCCGAGCCGCCTCGAGCTGACCTACCTCGCCACGGCCGACGCCCTGTGCCGGATGGTCACCGGGGGAGAGTTCCCGCACAGCGGCGCCCCGACGGGCCTGCGACGCGGCGCACCCCGGGTCGGTGACGGCGTCATCCGACTCGACGTCGACGGCATCGTCACCTACGCGAGCCCGAATGCCGTCTCCGCCCTGCACCGGCTCGGGCACCTCGGCGAGGTGGTCGGGGCGAGCCTCGCCCAGATCGTCACCGACAACGTCCGCGAGTCCTACCCCGTCGACGAGGGGCTGCCGCTCGTCGTCACGGGGCGTCAGCCCTGGCGCACCGAGGTCGTCGCAGGCGGCACGACCGTCTCGATGCGGGCGATCCCGCTCACCGAGGCCGGGCAGCGGTTCGGTGCCATCGTGCTCATGCGCGACGTCGGCGAGCTGCGCCGCCGCGAGCGCGAGCTCATGACCAAGGACGCGACGATCCGCGAGATCCACCACCGCGTCAAGAACAACCTCCAGTCCGTGGCCGCGCTGCTCCGCCTCCAGTCGCGCCGGCTCCCCGACGGCGAGGCCAAGATCGCGCTCGCCGAGGCCGAGCGCCGGGTCGGCACCATCGCCATGGTGCACGACCAGCTGAGCCAGGGCTTCGACGAGACGGTCGAGTTCGACACCATCGCCCAGCGCGGGCTCAACGCCGTCGTCGAGGTCTCGGCGAACGGTGCGCCGGTCCACACCATCACGGAGGGCTCCTTCGGGCGCCTGCGCGCCGAGGACGCGACGTCGCTCGCGATGATCATGAGCGAGCTCGTCCAGAACGCCATCGAGCACGGCCTCGGCGACGCCGGGGGAGAGGTGCGCATCTTCATCGACCGTCAGGCCGACGAGCGTGGCCAGCAGATGGTCGTCGTCTCGGTCGAGGACGACGGCAAGGGCATCGACCCGGCCCGCCGGCCCGGCTCGGGTCTCGGGACCCAGATCGTCCAGTCGCTCGTCAGCGACCTCCAGGGCCGCATCTCATGGGAGGCCGTCGTGCCGCACGGCACCCGGGCCCGGTTCACCGCGACCCTGCGCCCCATCACCTGAGGGGCACGGGCGCCCCGGTCGGCACCGGACCGCATACGCGGGCAGCCAAAAGCCCGGCGACCGGGGAGGGTCACCGGGCTCGACGACGATGGTCGTGCGGGGCTCAGCCGGCGCGGCGGGCCCGCGCGTTGCGGCGCTTCAGGGCGCGGCGCTCGTCCTCGGAGAGGCCGCCCCAGACGCCGGCATCCTGGCCGGTCTCGAGGGCCCACTTGAGGCAGGTGTCCATGACCGGACAGGTCCGGCACACAGCCTTCGCCTCCTCGATCTGCAGGATGGCCGGGCCGGTGTTCCCGATGGGGAAGAACAGCTCCGGATCGGCCTCCAGGCAGGCAGCGCGGTCGCGCCAATCCATGTGGATCGTGCTCCTTCATGTATCTCGGTTCGCACCGACGCCGGGTGTCGGTCGCGGTGCATGTGCTCGGGGCGCCAGCGTCGTTGTCGGAGCCAAGTCATGGTGTCGTCGTGCGGGGGGATGACCCCCTGACCAACGGAAACGCGCACGAAGTTGTTCCGTACGCGTCGAGGGCCATGATCCAGTGTGACCAGCAACCATGTCCGTGTTCAACGCCTTGGGCGCGGATCACACCAAGGATTGAGTCTATCGGCAGACGGCTCCCAGTTCCAGACCTCCGGCCCGTCCGTGGGGATCGGGAGCCGCCCGGACGGTCCGGACCAGCCGGATCGCTAGGCTGGCGAGGTGACCGAATCGACCTCTCCGAGCCGCGAGGTGCGTGGATCCCACCGCGCCGCAGGGCTGCTCACGCTCCTGGAGGCCCTCGCCGTCCTCGGCTTCGCCGGCTTCTACGTCTACGAGATGGTGACGGGCGCCACAGACGACGTCACGCGGGCGGCGACCTCCGGGGCCCTCATCCTCGTCTTCGGGCTGGGGCTGCTCGCGCTGGCCCGGGGCTGGAACCGCGCCGCCGACTGGCCACGCACCCCCACCGTGCTCTGGAACGCCCTCCTGCTGCCGGTCGCGTGGTCGCTGCACGAGTCGGACCGCACCCCCGTGGCCCTGGCCGTCGGGCTCGTCGCGGCGGCGAGCATCGTGGCGGCCGTGTCGGCTCCGGGGCGCCGGGCCGACGGCAGCCCGGACGGCGAGCGCGACACGGACGTCGTCAGCTGAGCGAGAGCCAGTCGTTCCAGCCGTTGTGGAGCACGAGCCAGGCGATGAGGCCGTAACCGGCCTGTCCGGGGTGGGCGCGGTCGGGGCTGGCCGCGAGGTCGGCCATCCACTGGTCGTGCGTCGCGAGGGGGCGGTAGCAGTCGACGTAGGTGATGCCGCGGCGTGAGCACACGTCGGCCTGGGCCTCGGCGAGCGCCTCGATCTTGCGGTTCATCTCGTCGTCGAGCGTCGGCGTCAGGCCGACGACGAAGACACCGATCCCGGCGTTGGTCGCCTCGTCGAGGACGTTGGCGAGGTTGAGCCGCGAGCGGGCCATCGTCATGCCCGACAGGACGTCGTTGGTGCCCACGTTGAGCACGAGACGTCGCTCGGCGCGTCCCTTCCAGCGCGGGTGGCACTCGGCGCCCCAGCGGGTGACGACGTCGCCCGAGGTGTTGCCGCGGACCCCGAGGTTGTAGGCCGTCAGGTCGAGGTCCGGGTGCTGCGTGCGGGCCACGACGCGTCCGACCCAGCCCAGGCCCTTGGGGTCGCCGTAGCCGGCCGTCATCGAGGCGCCGACGAAGACCATGCCGACGTCGCGGATGCCCTCGGCGACGGTGAACTCGGCGCTCGGGGCGTAGTAGGGGTCCTCCGTCGGGGCCAGGTCCGCCGGGGCCTGCGGGGACGCCGCAGGTGCGGCAGGCACGGTGGGGACAGCGGGCTCGGGGGTCGACGCGGGAGCCGACGCGGCGGCATACCGCCCCGGGGCGTCGGTCGTGAACTGGGTGTGGGAGGAGGGGTAGGCGGGGCCCACGCCGTAGGGCTCCCTCGGTGCCTCGCCGTGCGTCTGGGCCCTGTCGCTGCGGTCGCTCACTGCTCAGTCCTCGTCGTCGTCCAGCCGGGCGAGCCATGTCGCGAGTCGCTCGACCGGCACCTCGAACTCGGGGTTGAGGTCGACGAACGTCCGCAGCTGCTCGGCGAGCCACTCGATGGTGACCTCGTCCTCGCCGCGGCGCGCCGCCAGCTCCTCGATGCCCCTGTCGGTGAAGTACACGTGGGGAGGTTATCGCGTGCCGGGGTGGGGCCGGCGGAGGCGGGCCGAGGACCGGGCACATCGCCTGCGTGCCGACGGGAGACGACCGCCTGCGTATGCCGTCACGCCGGGGACGCAGCGAGGGACCCCGCCGTCGTGGCGGGGCCCCTCGGGTGCTCGGTGTGCCCGGCGGGCGGGTGCGGGCGGGTGCGGGCTCAGCGCCCGAACGCGCGCTCCATGAGCTCGGCCTGCTCGGCCGCGTGCTTCTTCGACGAGCCGGTGGCCGGGGAGGCCGCGGCCTTGCGGGCCACGACGCGCCACGGACGGGTCTCGCCGAGGTCGCAGAGGTCCTCGTGCAGCCACTGGGCCATGAGCGGCCAGGCACCCTGGTTGCGCGGCTCGTCCTGCACCCACACGAGCTCGGCGCCGGGGTACTTCGAGGCGGCGTCGATCATCTCCTTCTCGGGGATGGGGTAGAGCTGCTCGACGCGGATGACGGCCGTCGAGGTGTCGCCGCGCTTCTCGCGCTCGGCATCGAGCTCGTGGACGATCTTGCCGCTGGCGAAGAGCACCCGCGTGACGTCCTGGGTGACGCCCTCGTGGTCGGCCAGGACCGGCTGGAAACCGCCTTGCGTGAAGGCCTCGACAGAGCTGGCCGCCGCCTTGCTGCGCAGCATCGACTTCGGGGTGAAGACGACGAGCGGCGTGCGCGGACGGGCGTAGGCCTGCCGGCGCAGCAGGTGGAAGTAGCTCGCCGCCGTCGACGGGTAGGCGACCGTCATGTTGTTCTCGGCGCAGAGCTGCAGGTAGCGCTCGATGCGCGCCGAGCTGTGGTCGGGACCCTGCCCCTCGTAGCCGTGCGGCAGGAGCAGCACGACCGAGCTGCGCTGGCCCCACTTCTGCTCGGAGCTGGAGATGAACTCGTCGACGATCGTCTGCGCGCCGTTGCCGAAGTCGCCGAACTGCGCCTCCCACAGCACGAGAGCGTCGGGACGCTCGACGGAGTAGCCGTACTCGAAGCCCATCGCGGCGTACTCGGACAGCAGCGAGTCGTAGACCCAGAAGCGGGCCTGCCCCTCGCCGAGGTAGAGCAGCGGCGTCCACTCCTCCGCGTTGTTCTTGTCGATGAGCACCGCGTGGCGCTGCACGAACGTGCCGCGGCGGCTGTCCTGACCGGCGAGCCGGATCGGGGTGCCCTCCTTGAGGAGCGTGCCGAAGGCGAGCAGCTCGGCCATCGGCCAGTCGATGCCACCCTCGTGGACCATCTGGGCACGCTTGTCCATGAGCTGCTTGAGCTTCGGGTGGATCGTGAAGCCCTCGGGCGGGCTCGCGAAGGTCTCTCCGATGTGGACGAGCTCGCTCGCCTCGACCCCGGTCTCGGTCGCGGAGCGCACCGGGGCCTCGTCGTCCTGGACCTGCGCCGTGGGGCGCTCGAGGCCGGCGTTGTCGGGGGCGTCGGAGTCGCGGTCGTTCGGCTGGGGCGGCGTGGCGGCCTGGGCCTTCTTCGCCTCACGGGTCTCGACGAAGACGCGCTCGAGCTGCTGCTGGTAGTCGCGCAGCGCGGCCTCGGCGTCCTCGACGCTGATGTCGCCGCGACCGATGAGCGACTCGGTGTAGAGCTTGCGGACCGAGCGCTTGGCCTCGATGAGGTTGTACATGAGCGGCTGGGTCATCGACGGGTCGTCGCCCTCGTTGTGACCGCGTCGGCGGTAGCACACCATGTCGATGACGACGTCCTTGTTGAACTCCTGGCGGAACTCGTAGGCCAGCTCCGCCACGCGCACGCAGGCCTCGGGGTCGTCGCCGTTCACGTGGAAGATCGGCGCCTGGATCATGCGGGCGACGTCGGTCGAGTAGACCGACGAGCGCGAGCTGCTCGGCGAGGTCGTGAACCCGACCTGGTTGTTGATGACGACGTGGATCGTGCCGCCCGTGCGGTAGCCGCGCAGCTGCGAGAGGTTGAGCGTCTCGGCCACGACGCCCTGCCCGGCGAACGCCGCGTCGCCGTGCATGAGCACGGGCAGGACGGTGAAGGACTCGCCCGCGAGGTTGAGCCGGTCCTGCTTGGCCCGGACGATGCCCTCGAGCACCGGGTTGACGGCCTCGAGGTGGCTCGGGTTGGCGGCGAGGTAGACCTTCGTCTTGCTGCCGTCCTCGGAGACGAACTCGCCCTCGGTGCCGAGGTGGTACTTCACGTCGCCCGAGCCCTGGACCGACTTGGGGTCCTGGGTGCCCTCGAACTCGCGGAAGATCTGGCCGTAGGACTTGCCGGCGATGTTGGCCAGCACGTTGAGGCGGCCACGGTGCGGCATGCCGATGCAGACCTCGTCGAGGTTCTCGCTCGCGGCGCGGCACAGGATGCGGTCGAGGAGCGCGATGACGGACTCGCCGCCCTCGAGCGAGAAGCGCTTCTGCCCGACGAACTTCGTCTGGAGGAAGGTCTCGAAGGCCTCGGCGGCGTTGAGCCGGCGCATGATCCGCATCTGCTCGTCGCGGTTGGCCTTCTCGTAGGGTCGCTCGACCTTGTTCTGGATCCACTTGCGCTGCTCGGGGTCCTGGATGTGCATGTACTCGATGCCGACGGTGCGGCAGTACGAGTCACGCAGGATGCCGAGGATCTTGCGCAGCTTGAGGAACGGGTAGCCGCCGAAGCCGCCCGTCGCGAAGGTGCGGTCGAGGTCCCACAGGCTCAGGCCGTGCGTCGTGACGTCGAGGTCGTGGTGGCGGCGCTGTTTGTACTCGAGCGGGTCGGTGTCGGCCATGAGGTGGCCGCGCACGCGGTAGGCGTGGATGAGCTCCTGGACGCGGGCGACCTTGTTGATGTCGTCGTCGTGCGAGGAGTCGACGTCCTGGATCCAGCGGATCGGCTCGTAGGGGATGCGCAGCGACTCGAAGATCTCGTCGTAGAAGCGGTTGTCGCCGAGGAGCAGCTGGTGCATGATCCGCAGGTAGTCGCCGGACTGGGCGCCCTGGATGATCCGGTGGTCGTACGTCGAGGTCAGCGTGAGGATCTTGCTCACGGCGTTGCGGTTGAGCGTCTCGGTGCTCGCGCCCTGCCACTCGGCGGGGTAGTCGAGGGCGCCGACGCCGATGATGGCGCCCTGGCCCTTCATGAGGCGCGGGACCGAGTGCACGGTGCCGATGCCGCCCGGGTTGGTGAGCGAGATCGTCGTGCCCTGGAAGTCCTCGACGGTCAGCTTGTTGGCGCGGGCCTTGCGGACGACGTCCTCGTAGGCGGTCCAGAAGTGGACGAAGTCCATCTCCTCGGCCGACTTGATCGAGGGCACGACGAGCGTGCGGCTGCCGTCGTCCTTCTGGAGGTCGATGGCCAGGCCGAAGTTGACGTGGGCCGGCACGACGAGGGCGGGCTTGCCGTCCTTCTCGGTGAAGCCGTTGTTCATCTCGGGCATGAGCGCCAGGGCCTTGACCATGGCGTAGCCGATGAGGTGCGTGAAGCTCACCTTGCCGCCGCGCGAGCGGGCCAGGTGGTTGTTGATGACGACCCGGTTGTCGATGAGCAGCTTGGCCGGGACGGCGCGCACGCTCGTCGCGGTCGGGACGGTGAGCGAGACCTCCATGTTGGCCACGACGCGGGAGGACGCGCCGCGCAGCGGGGTCACCCGGTCGTCGTTGACCGGGCCGGTGCCCTTGACCGCGGGGATGTCGCGCGGCTTGGGGGCCTCGGCGGCGGACTCGTCCTTGGGTGCCGCCTTGGGCTCGGTCTTGGGCTCGGTCTTGGGCTCGGTCTTCGACTCGGTCTTCGGCTCCGCCTTGGCCGCCGGTGCGGCGGGGGTCCTGGCTGGTGGCGCGGGCGCCACCTTCGGCCGGGTCGTCGCGGCCGGCGCCGGGGCGGGGCTCTGCGCCGGGGCCGTCGAGGTCTTCGCGGGGGCACCGTTGGACGACCCGTTGGTGGACCCGGTGGCCGAGCCGTTGGCCGGCGTGCTCGTCTGCGGCTTGGTCGCGGTCGCCGTGCGGCCCGGGGCCGCGCTCGCGTCGGCCTCACCCGGCCGGTAGTCCTCGAAGAACCCCCACCAGGCCTTGTCGACCGACGTCTTGTCGGTCAGGAACTGCTGGTAGAGCTCGTCGACGAGCCATTCGTTCGGCCCGAATGCTGCAATCGGGTCACCGGACGTGGACTGATCGGACACGGCGAATGCGCCTCTTTCGTTTGGCTCGGGTGCGTCGTTGCCTATACAGGGGTCAAGCCTAGACCCGAATGCTCTGATACCGGACGGGGGCTCGGATGTCGAGCCCGACCATCGACGAGGCGTTCCTCACGTCCACAGGGCTGGCCCTCGGGGACGCTCTCGAGTATCGCCCGTGCCCGATGGAAGCCCGCGTCAGCTGATGTCGGCGCGCAGCGTCCGCCACGTGCCGAGACCGGCCATCACGGCGGCATACGCCATGAGCACGAGCGCGCCCGCCCACCAGGAGAGCTGGGCGACCGGCTGACCGTCGAAGCCGCCGCTCGTCGACTCGAGCATCGCGCTCGTGGCGCGGCTCGGTAGGTAGGGGGAGATGCTCTTGCCCCAGTCGGTCAGGGCGAGCACGAGCCCGAGCACCGGCTCGACGATCCACGCCACGGCGACGGAGATGAGCAGCGCGGCGACCTGGTTGGGGATGAGGATGCCGGCGCCGAGGCCGATGAGGGCCCACAGGCCGAGGACGAGCAGGGAGAGCGCGAGGGTGCGCCAGATCGCCGGGTCGGCGAAGGGGGCGACACCCTTGGACGTCAGCACGAGGGTGCCCGCGCCGACGGCGCCCGCGAGCGAGAGCAGGCCGTAGAGCACGCCGATCGCGAGCAGCGAGATGACCTTGGCCGCCATGACGCGACCGCGCCGGGGGATCGCCAGGAAGGTCGCGGTGATGGTCTGGTGGCGGTACTCCGAGCCGATCGTGAGCACGCCGATCGACAGCGTCAGGAGGTAGCCGACCTGCAGGCCGCCCGTGAAGACGGCCTTGGCGATGGCGACGTCGGTGGTGGGAGCCGCCGCGGCCTGAGGGCCGCGCAGGGCGTCGCTCGTGAACACGAACGCGAAGAGGACGGCGAAGGCGGCGCCGCTGACGAACACGGCGATGGCCATGCCCCACCAGAGGCGCGTCGTGAAGAGCTTGCGGAGCTCGGCCCGCACCGCCGCGGTCATCGCAGGTCTCCTTCGCGGTCGGCCTGACCTGCCACCGGCGTGGGCTCGGTGAGCAGGGCGGGGTCGATCGGGGGTCCGCTCGGCGGCGGGAGGTCGGCGGGCACGCTGCCCGCTGCGGGCGTGTCGAGCCCCAGGTTGCGGTTGCGGTGCGCGTCGTTCTCGGTGAGGTTGAAGAAGAGCTCCTCGAGGTGCGTCTGCTCGCTGCGCAGCTCGTGGATCGCGACGTCGCTGGCGTGCGCCACGTCACCGACCACGGCGAGGTCCTCGGTGGTGACGCGCAGGCCCCGCCCGCTCGGCGTGACCGTGAGGCCGCGACCGCGGAGCGCCTCGGACAGGCGGTCGGGGTCGGACGTGCGGACGTAGGCCGTGGGCTCGCCACGCAGCTCGGCGACGGTGCCCTGGGCGACGCGCTGGCCGTTGGCGATGATGACGACGTCGTCGACCGTCTGCTCGACCTCGGAGAGCATGTGGCTCGAGATGAGCAGCGTGCGACCCTCGTCGGCCAGGTGGCGCAGGAAGCCGCGCAGCCAGCGGATGCCCTCGGGGTCGAGGCCGTTGGCCGGCTCGTCGAGGATGATGACGCGCGGGTCGCCGAGCAGGGCGCCGGCGAGCCCGAGCCGCTGGCGCATGCCCATGGAGTAGCCGCCGGCCCGCTTGCGGGCGGCGGCGGGGATGCCCACGAGCTCGAGGAGCTCGTCGACGCGCGAGTCGGGGACACCGGCGACCGCAGCCTGCACGCGCAGGTGGTTGCGCCCCGTGCGGCCGGGGTGGAAGTTCGTCGCCTCGAGGGCGGAGCCGACGACGGTGAGCGGGTTGGGGATCTCGGCGTAGCGGTGGCCGTCGATCGTCGCCGTGCCGTCGGTGGCCCGGACGAGGCCGAGCAGCATGCGCAGGGTCGTCGTCTTGCCGCTGCCGTTGGGCCCGAGGAAGCCGGTCACGCGTCCCGGCTCGACGTCGAAGTCGAGGTGGTCGACGGCGGTGAAGGAGCCGAACCGCTTCGTCAGACCGCGCACCTCGATGTGCCCGGTGAACTCCGGTCGTCCGTGCACCACCGTGCTCCCTCCGTCGGCCCACGTGGGCGCCACGGCCCCCGCCGTGATGCGCCCAACTCAACCACACCGCGTACCCGGTCCACACGGAGGTCGCAGCGAGCGGTCCGCGCCGCCGCGGGCCGGTGCGCCTCCCTATAGTTGGGCGCACCATGACCTCCCTCCGCGACCAGGGTCCGGCCACCCCCGCCACCAGCCAGGTCACCCCTCCCGTCACCGCGGGCGCCCCCGGACGGGTGGCCCGGCCGTGACCGAGTGGCTCCTCGTCCTCGGCGCCGTGCTGCTCACGGCCGGCACCGCGCTCTTCGTCGCGGCCGAGTTCTCCCTCGTGGCCCTCGACCGGCCCACGGTCCAGCGCGCCATCGACGAGGGTGACTCGCGGGCCCGTGTCGTGCTCCAGTCGCTCAAGCAGCTCTCGACGCAGCTGTCGGCGGCCCAGGTCGGCATCACCATCACGACCCTCGTCGTCGGCTACCTCGCGCAACCCTCGATCGGGGTCCTCGTCGCCGGGCCCCTCGAGGCCCTCGGTCTCGGCGCCGGTGCGGTGGAGGCCGTCTCGAGCGCCCTCGCCCTCCTGCTGGCCACGATCTTCTCGATGGTCTTCGGCGAGCTGCTGCCGCAGTTCCTCGGCATCTCCGCGCCGCTCGCGACGGCCAAGGTCGTGGCCCTGCCCGTGCGCGTCTTCGCCGTCGTCGCCAAGCCGCTCATCATCGTGCTCAACGGCTCGGCCAACGCCTTCCTCCGCGCGGTCGGGATCGAGCCGCAGGAGGAGCTGTCGGGCGCACGCACGCCGCAGGAGCTCGCGAGCCTCGTCCAGCGCTCCGCCGAGGCCGGCACCCTCGACGTCACGACCGCACGCATGCTGACCCGCTCGCTCGGTTTCGGCGAGCGCACGGCCGACGACGTCATGACGCCGCGCGTGCGGTGCACCGGCATCCACCGTGAGGAGTCCGCCGACGACGTGCTGCGGCTCTCGCGGCGCACCGGGCACTCGCGCTTCCCGGTCCTCGGCGAGGACTGGGACGACATCGACGGGGTCGTCCACGTCAAGAAGGCGATGGCCGTGCCGCACGAGCGGCGCAAGGACGTGCCCGTCTCGGCGCTGATGTCCGACCGCCTCGTCGTCCCCGAGACGATCCGCCTCGACCCGCTCCTGCGCGAGCTGCGCGAGGGCGGCTTCCAGATGGCCGTCGTCGTCGACGAGTACGGCGGCACGTCGGGAATCGTCACGCTCGAGGACGTCGTCGAGGAGATCGTCGGTGAGGTCTCCGACGAGCACGACCGCAGCCGGCAGGGTGGCCGCGAGCTCATCGACGGGTCGTGGACCGTCCCCGGACTGTGGCGCCCCGACGAGGTGCGCGACGCCTTCGACGCCGACGTCCCTGACGGGTCGACCTACGAGACGATGGGCGGCTTCGTCATGACGAGCCTGGGCCGGGTGCCCGTCGTCGGTGACGTCGTCCGGCTGCCTGGCTGGCGCATCAACGTCGTCGGCATGGAGGGGCGCCGCGTCGACCGGCTGCGCTTCGTGCCCGACCCGGAGTCCCTGCCGCCCGGCGACGGCGAGGACGCACGTGACGCATCCGCCGCGTCCGGCCTGCCGGACCGGGCCGGTCGTGTGCCGTCTGCCCGGGAGACGGGGGAGCGGTCGTGAGCGGCGCCTGGGTCTACGTCGTGTCGGTGTTCCTCCTGCTCGGCAACGCCTTCTTCGTCGGCGCCGAGTTCGCCGCCATGGCGGTGCGACGCTCGACGCTCGAGCCGCTGGCCGATGCGGGCAGCAAGCGCGCCCAGTCGTGCCTGCTCGCGCTAGAGCGGCTCGGGTCGATGCTCGCGACCGCCCAGCTCGGCATCACCGTGTGCTCGGTCGGGCTCGGTGCGCTGGCCGAGGCGGCGCTGCACCACCTGCTCGAGCCGATCTTCCACGGCTGGGGGCTCTCCGACGCCTGGGCGAGCGGCGTGGCCCTGGCGCTCGCACTGCTCATCGTGTCCTACCTCCACGTCGTCGTCGGCGAGATGATCCCGAAGAACCTCGCGATCGCGGGGCCCGACCGGGCGGCGCTCGTCCTCGTGCCGGCGCTCTTCGTCATCGCGAGCGCGCTGCGCCCGATCATCCACGCCATGGAGGCGATCGCGAAGGCGCTCGTGCGCCTCTTCGGGGTCGAGCCCAAGGACGAGATCACGTCGGCGTTCACCGCCGAGGAGGTGGCGCACATCGTCGGGGAGTCCCGTCGCGAGGGCCTCATCGAGGAGGAACGTCACGGCCTCGTCGCCAAGACGCTCGAGTTCTCTGACAAGCGCGCCCGCGAGGTGGCGGTCGACGTGCGGTCGCTGACGACCGTCGAGCTGGGCGCGACGCCCGCCGACATCGAGCGCCTCGTCGCCAAGCAGGGCTTCTCCCGCTACCCGGTCCGGGACGCCGCGGGCGAGATCGCCGGCTACCTCCACCTCAAGGACATCCTCTACGCGGACGACGAGCGTCATGAGCAGCCGATCCCGCCCAAGCGGGTCCGCCGGCTCGCCACCGTGCGCGCGGACGACGACATCGAGGACGTGCTCGCCACGATGCAGCTGACGGGCGCGCACCTCGCACGCGTCATCGACGACGACGCCGCGGTGACCGGTGTCGTCTTCCTCGAGGATGTCCTCGAGGAGCTCGTCGGCGAGGTCACCGACACGACCCAGCGCTGACCGGCCGCCGGGGTCGAGCCCATCGTGCTCAGCCGGGCTGCCGCTCCAGCCACTCGAGGTATGCCGTCCCGCGCGGTGAGAGCTCATAGCCGACGTCGTGGCTGATCGTCAGCCCGAGGGCCTTGAGCTTGCGGATGTCGACCTTCATCGGGAGCAGCTCGACGCCGCGCAGGGCCGCCAGCTCCTTCGAGACGACGTGCGGGTTGTCGCGGATCCACTCGAGGATCTCGCGGGTCCACGGACCGGTCGGCCGCGCATCGAGCCGTCGGAGACGAGCCGCGATGTCGCCCAGCGACTCGTCGTCGGGCAGGCTCTCGCGCAAGGCGATCCGCGGGTCCTCACCGGCCCAGCTGAGCCGGATGCGGTAGACGGTGTCACCGCCCTTGCCGCCTCGAGGTGAGGGCTTGCGCTCCCTCGGGGCGAGGAACCGCTGGAGGGTCGCGAGGTCCTTGACGCCGGACGTGCGCGCGTCGCGCTCGGTGAGCTTGTCCGGGTCGCGCACCCAGCTGACGGCGTCGAAGCGGACGAGGCCGGCCGAGGTGAGCTGCAGGCCGCCGACCTTGACCCGCGGGGCATCCCACCGGCGGAAGGCCTGCGTCACCGTGCCGGCACGGATGGCCTCGGCGACGGGCTTGGAGATGAGCACGACCTCATCGTGGCACGTGCCGGCCGGCAGTGGCGCGCCCGCGCAGCCCCACGCATACGTCCTCGTGCGCCGTGCTGCGGGCGATGGTCGGGGGCGGGCGACCTTGCGGATGAACGCGATTCCGGGGTGCACGTGCAACTCCGCCACGTCCGGCAGCACGAGCACGCCGGACGGGGCGCTATCGACGGACGGCCGTCACACACGCCATCGGCACGGTGAGCTCGAGAGCCCCCTGCTCGCCTGCGACGGCGTCGAGCCTGGCCGCGACGTCGGCGAGCACGCGGTCGGCCTCCGTATCGGGCACGACCGAGCGCCAGCCCGGCACGAAGCCGAGCCGGACGAACCAGTGGGCGAGCAGTGCCCGCCCGTCGGCGAAGCGCATCCGGAAGACGTCGGTCGCGACGTCGACGACGTCGAGGCCCGCCACGGTCAGCTGGTCGGAGACCGATGCGACGGTCGCGCGGTGCTGCTCCTGGGCGTCGAGGGCGTGGCGGTGGTCGTCGAGACCGAGGTCGGACAGCGCGCTGCGGTAGGCGGCGTACACCTGCTCCATGTGGCCGACGAGGTTCGTCGTCGTCACGAGTCGTCCCCCGGCGCGCAGCACGCGCGCACACTCATGGAGCACGGCCGGTGGGTCGTCGAGGTTGTTGATGCCGAGGTTGGAGACGACGAGGTCGACGGACGCATCCGGCAGCGGGAGGTCCTCGGCGGAGGCCACGACGACGTCGACGTTGGTCAGTCCGAGGAAGGCCACCTTGTCGGCGAGGCGCTCCATGGCCGCCGCCCACGGGTCCACGGCCGTGACCCGGGACTCGGGCCCGCAGCGCTGCGCGAGCTCGACGGTCACGAACCCGGTGCCCGCGCCGACGTCGACGACGCTCTGCCCCCGGTGCAGCGGCACCCGGTCGAGCAGCATGAGCCCGAACGGCGCCGACCAGAGCGGCAGCTCGTCGTAGTGGGCGGCCACCTCGGGAGCGGACCAGTCGATGTCCTCGTGGCTCGTCACCCGGCCATCGTCGCAGCGGCAGGGCGTCCGGGTGGCCGACGCGGGGGTGCATTCCGCGTCCATGGCGGTCTGCTGCTAATCTCACCGGGCGCACGAAAGTGCGTGCCGCCCCCGTAGCTCAGGGGATAGAGCACCGCCCTCCGGAGGCGGGAGCGCAGGTTCGAATCCTGCCGGGGGCACCAACCGACACGAGGCCTTGAGAACGCGCGAAGCGCCGTCTCAAGGCCTCGTGTCGTCCGTGCCCACGGCAGCTTCGGGGAGGCGGCCTCCGAGGAACGAGGAGGACGTCGGAGTCCTGACGCGGGCCGCCCTCGGGCAACCAGGGCATCCGGGGCATCCGGGGCATCGAGGGAGCCGCAGGACGGGCTCGTAGACTCGGCCGCATGACGCCGGAGCAGCTGCGCGCCCTTCTCGAGGAGGTCGCCGCGCAGGCGGCCCGCACCGGGGAGCTGCCCGACGAGGCGCAGGCCGGTCCACCCGCCGGGCCGCTCTTCCGTCCCACCGACACCCGCGTCGCCGGCGTCGTCGCCGACTGGGTCACGCCGGTCGCCCAGCGGTGGGCGCCGCAGATCGACCTCGAGCCCCGGGACCTGGCGCGCGTGCTCGCCCAGGGGCTGACCCGCCAGAAGTCGGTCGCGGCCGTCGAGGTGGCACCCAGCGGCCTCATCGCCCTCACCCTCGAGGACTCCGCGAGGTCGGCGATCGTCCCGCTCGTCATCGATGACCAGGACCACTACGCCCTCGCCGCGGGCGATCGTCGGCACGACCTCGTCGAGGCTCCCGGCTCCCGACTCGTCGACGACCCCGTCCGCTCCGCCCAGCTCGCGCACGCCCGGCTCTGCCGCATCATCCGCAACGCCGAGGCCGCGGGGGTCGACCGGCGTCCGTCGACCCGGCTCGGCGAGCTGACCCACGTGGCCGAACGCCACCTGCTCGTGGCCCTCGCGGACCTGCCGCAGCGCCTCGCGACCCACGTCGGCGACGAGGTCCAGCAGCGTCGAGCCGTGACCGACCTCGCGGCGCTCGCCGACGCCTGGGACCACCCGGTGCGACCGACGGTCGTCGGGGTGCACCCGCAGCCCGTCCACGGGGCTCGGCTGCTCCTCGCCGACGCCGTCCGCATCGTCTTGCGCAATGGACTCGCCCGCCTGGGCGCGGCAGCCCCCGAGAGGATGTAGTCATGCGCGCACACGAAGCAGGAGCGCTGCACGCGGAGGGCTATCGCGGCCCCGCGTGGCTCCAGACCCCCGTCGACGTCAACGCCCTCGTCCCGTCCCTCTGGGCGACCTCCGTCGGTCGGGGCGCCGACGGCGTCCTCACGGTCGGTGGGATGAGCGTGACCGAGTTGGCACGCGAGTTCGGCACCCCGGCATACATCATCGACGAAGACGACTTCCGTTCGCGCGCAAGGGATTTCAAGCGGACGTACGCCGAGGTGTTCGACGGGCTGTCGGGTGGCGCCGACGTGTTCTACGCCGGCAAGGCCTTCCTCTGCACCGAGGTGGCGCGGTGGGTCCACGACGAGGGCCTGCACCTCGACGTCTGCACGGGCGGCGAGCTGGCGGTGGCCAAGCGGGCCGGCGTCCCCGGCGACCGGATCGGCCTGCACGGCAACAACAAGAGCGTCGCCGAGATCCGCGACGCCCTCGACTACGGCGTGAGCCGCATCGTCATCGACTCCTTCGACGAGATCGAGCGCGTCGCAGCGGTCGCCGCCGAGCTCGGCGTCGTCGCACCGGTCCTCATCCGCGTCACGGTCGGGGTCGAGGCGCACACGCACGAGTTCATCGCGACGGCCCACGAGGACCAGAAGTTCGGGCTGTCTCTGTCCGGCGGACACGCCTTCGAGGCCGCCCGTCGCATCCTCGACCAGCCCGAGTCGCTGCGCCTCCTCGGTCTGCACAGCCACATCGGCTCGCAGATCTTCGACACCGCCGGCTTCGAGGTGTCGGCCCGCCGCATCGTCGGGCTGCACACCCGCATCGCGCGCGAGCTCGGCGTCGAGCTGCCCGAGCTCGACCTCGGCGGCGGCTTCGGCATCGCCTACACGACCGAGCACGACCCCCTGCCGCCGAAGAACCTCGCGGCCGGCATGGCCGAGATCATCGAGCGCGAGTGCCGTGCCGAGGAGGTCGCCGTGCCGCGCATCTCGATCGAGCCGGGACGCGCCATCGCGGGCCCCACGACCTTCACGCTCTACGAGGTCGGCACGGTCAAGCCGGTCGACCTCGACGGGGGAGCGGAGCGCGTCTACGTCTCCGTCGACGGCGGCATGAGCGACAACGTCCGCACGGCGCTCTACGACGCCAACTACTCGTGCACGCTCGCGAGCCGGGCCTCGACCGCACCTCCCGTGCTCGCCCGCGTCGTCGGCAGGCACTGCGAGAGCGGCGACATCGTCGTCAAGGACGAGTTCCTCCCGGCCGACGTCGGCGCGGGTGACCTCATCGCCGTCCCCGGCACGGGCGCCTACTGCCGCTCCCTGTCGAGCCAGTACAACCACACGCCGCGCCCACCCGTCGTCGCGGTCCGTGAAGGGGTCGCCCGGGTCATCGTGCGGCGCGAGACCATCGACGACCTGCTCGCCCTCGACGTCTGATGGATCTGCAGATCCTGCGCCACGGATGTCCGGATCGCGAAACAATGACCGTCCAGCACCCGGACAGGCGGCAGGATTCGCACCGTGGACAGCGCCGTGAGTGACACCCAGCCGTTGCGCGTCGCCCTGCTCGGGGCAGGCGTCGTGGGCGGAGCCGTCGCGCGCCTGCTCACCGAGCACGCGGACGACATGGCCGCGCGTGTCGGCGCGCCGCTCGAGATCGTCGGCATCGCCGTGCGTCGCGCCGGCCGGGACCGCGCCGCCCTCGGGGTCGACGCCGGCCTCTTCACGACCGACGCCGAGGACCTCGTGACCCGGGCCGACGTCGTCGTCGAGGTCATCGGCGGCATCGAGCCGGCTCGTTCGCTCATCCTGCGCGCGATGGAGCACGGCGCCTCGGTCGTCACGGCCAACAAGGCGCTCCTCGCCGAGGACGGCCCGGCCCTCTATGACGCCGCGGCCCGCCACGGCGTCGACCTCTACTACGAGGCCGCCGTCGCCGGGGCGATCCCGCTGCTGCGCCCCCTGCGCGAGTCGCTCGCCGGTGACGAGGTGCGCAAGGTGCTCGGCATCGTCAACGGCACGACGAACTACGTCCTCGACAAGATGGACACGACCGGGGCCGGTTTCGCCGACGCGGTCGAGCAGGCCCAGGCCCTCGGCTACGCCGAAGCCGACCCGACCGCCGACGTCGAGGGTTTCGACGCCGCGGCCAAGGCCGCCATCCTCGCCTCCCTCGCCTTCCACACCCGGGTCTCGGGCACCGACGTCTACCGCGAGGGCATCACCGAGGTCTCGGCGGCCGACGTCGCGGCGGCGCGCGAGATGGACTCCGTCGTCAAGCTCCTCGCGATCTGCGAGCACACCGACAAGGGCGTCAGCGTCCGCGTGCACCCGGCGATGATCCCGCGCTCGCACCCGCTGGCGGGGGTCCGCGAGGCGTTCAACGCCGTCTTCGTCGAGGCCGACGCCGCCGGTGAGCTGATGTTCTACGGGAAGGGCGCCGGCGGCGACCCGACGGCCTCGGCGGTCCTCGGTGACCTCGTCGCCGTCGCGCGCCACCGCGTCGGGGGTGGCCTCGGGCCGGGGGAGTCGAGCTACGCCGACCTGCCCGTCCTGACGATGGGCGACGCCCAGACGAGGTACCACATCAGCCTCGACGTCGAGGACCGGTCGGGTGTCCTCGCCCAGGTCGCGGCTGCCTTCGCCGACCACGACGTGTCGATCGAGACGGTGCGCCAGCAGCTCGTGCCCGCCGGCGACGGCGAGGCGGCCAGGGCCAACCTCATCATCGTCACGCACACCGCGAGCGACGCCGCGCTCTCGTCCACGGTCGAGCGCCTGCGCACGCTCGACGTCGTCCGTGGCGTCAACTCCGTCATGCGCGTGGAAGGTTCGTGATGGCCCACCAGTGGCGCGGAGTGATCCGCGAGTACGCCGACCGCCTTCCCATGCTCGAGGGCGCGCCCGTCGTCACGCTGCACGAGGGCGGCACCCCGCTCATCCACGCCGAGAAGCTCTCCGAGCGCGTCGGCGCCGAGGTCCACCTCAAGTACGAAGGCCTCAACCCCACCGGCTCGTTCAAGGACCGCGGCATGACGACGGCGATCAGCGTCGCTGCCCGCAAGGGGGCCAAGGCCGTCATCTGCGCGAGCACGGGCAACACGAGCGCGTCGGCCGCCGCCTACGCGACGAAGGCCGGCATGACGTGCGGCGTCCTCGTGCCCGACGGCAAGATCGCGATGGGCAAGCTGAGCCAGGCGATCGCCCACGGGGCCACGCTGCTGCAGGTCGACGGCAACTTCGACGACTGCCTGACCCTCGCGCGCAAGCTCGCCGAGGCCTACCCCGTCGAGCTCGTCAACTCCGTCAACCCCGCGCGCATCGAGGGCCAGAAGACCGCGAGCTTCGAGGTCGTCGACGCGCTCGGCGACGCCCCCGACATCCACTGCCTCCCGGTCGGCAACGCCGGCAACATCACGGCGTACTGGCGTGGCTACCGCGAGTACCTCGCCCAGCCCGTCACCGATGCGCCCGCGGGACCGGCCACCCACCTGCCCAGGATGTGGGGCTTCCAGGCTGCCGGTGCCGCGCCGATCGTCCTCGGCCACCCGGTCGACCACCCCGAGACCATCGCGACCGCGATCCGCATCGGCAACCCGGCGTCGTGGGAACAGGCCGTCGCCGCCCGCGACGAGTCCGGTGGCCGCATCGAGGCCGTCACCGACGAGCAGATCCTCGACGCCCATCGCTACCTCTCGTCGCAGGAGGGTGTCTTCGTCGAGCCCGGCTCGGCCGCGTCGGTCGCGGGCCTGCTGGCGAGCCACGCCGCAGGGCTCGTGCCCTCCGGGGCGCGCATCGTGTGCACCGTGACCGGCCACGGGCTCAAGGACCCCCAGTGGGCGCTGCGCACCGCCGACGGGAGCGAGGTCGTGCCGACCCGCGTCTCGGTCGACGCCTTCTCGGCAGCCCAGGCCCTCGGTCTCGAGGGCTGACCGCGTGAACCGGGTGCCCGCGGGCCGCTCCGTCAGCGTGCGGGTGCCGGCGAGCAGCGCCAACCTCGGTCCCGGCTTCGACTCCATCGGCCTGGCCCTGGGCCTCTGGGACGACTACGTCGTCACGACGTCCGACCGCGCCGGTCTCGTCATCGAGGTCATCGGCGAGGGGGCTGCCGACGTGCCCACCGACGGGCGGCACCTCGTGCACGCCACGATGCAGCACACGTGGCGCGCCCTCGGCGCCGAGCCGCCCTCGGGGTTGCACATCGCGGCCACCAACGGTGTCCCGCACAGCCGCGGGCTGGGTTCGTCGGCGACGGCGATCGTCGCGGGCGTTGTTGCTGCACAGGCACTTTCGTGGGGTGCCGACGAGACTGAGTATGCCGCGTGGCCGGCTCCCGGTGCCACCGTGCCCGTCGACCTCGGCCTGGCGACGCACCTGTCGAGCGAGCTCGAGGGGCACCCCGACAACGCATCGGCGAGCGTGCACGGCGGCCTCACGGTGAGCTGGATGCCGGACGGCAGTGGCCTCGACCGCGGCGAACGGACCGTCACGGCCCGTCTCGTCCCGCACCCCGACGTCGAGGTCGTCGTCTTCGTCCCGGAGACGCAGCTCGCGACGCGGACGGCCCGCGCCGTGCTGCCGGCCACGGTCCCGCTCGCGGCGGCTGCCGCCGGTGCCGGACGCGCCGCCCTGCTCGTGCACGCGCTGACAGCCGATCCTTCGCACCTGCACGCCGCGACCCGCGACTGGCTCCATCAGGAGGCCCGGCGCCCCTCCTATCCGGCCACGATGGAGCTCGTCGACCTCCTCCGCTCGCACGGGCACGCGGCCGTCGTGTCCGGGGCAGGTCCGAGCGTCCTCGTCCTCACGACGACCGAGGCCGCGGGCGACGTGCAGTCCGGGCACCTCGCCGAGCGGTGGGAGCGGCTCACGCCCAGGGTGCCGGCCCACGGGGCCACGGTGCACGCTCGCTGAGGCGCGACATTCGTGACCTCCCTCACCCGTGCGAGGGTCCCTGGGTGGTATCCTGAGCCCGCACCACTCGCCGCGACACCGCAGGCCGGTGCATCACCCCCACACTGAGGCGAAATCCTTTGCCTCTGGGCGCGTTCTGCGCCGAAGTGGATCTCAGACGGCCAGGTCACCTGGTCCAAGTCCGGCCCGCTGGAATGTCCCGGGCCGCAAACGAGGGGGAAGGATCCTTCGTGTCAGAAACAACCACCCGTCCGCTCTCTGGCCTGTCGGCCATGAAGCTGGACGAGCTCAAGGGCGTCGCGTCGTCGATGGGCATCACCGGCACGACGAAGATGCGCAAGAGCGACCTCGTCGAGGCGATCAAGGCGCGCCAGTCGGGCGGCTCGTCCGCTCCGGCTGCATCGACGCCCTCAACGGCGTCGACGGCATCGACGGGCTCCGACGCCGAGGCCCCCACCGAGGCCGCCACCGAGGCCGCCCCGGCCCGCGCGTCGCGCCGGGTCAGCCGCCCGGCGGGCTCGGCCACGACGGCCGAGTCCTCCACCGAGTCCTCCACCACGACCTCCACCACGACCTCCACCGAGTCGGCCGGCCAGGCGCCCGCCGAGGATCGCGCCCAGGGCCGTGACGAGGCCCCGACCGGGGACCGTGCCCCGCGTGCCGAGCGGGGTGCCCGCGGCTCCCGTGAGAACCGTGCGGCGCGTGTCGACGCCCAGGACTCCACCTCGTCCGAGCGGTCCGACGCCGGCGACCACCAGGCGTCCGAGGGTGACGACCACGAGGGTCGTCAGCGCGACCGGGGTCGCGGACCGCAGTCCGACCGCGGTCAGCAGGGCGACCGTCAGCAGGCCGGCCGTGGCGACCGGGCGGACCGTCAGCAGGGCGGCCAGCAGTCCGACCGCCAGCAGTCCGACCGCCAGCAGTCGCGTCAGCAGGGCGACCGCCAGCAGGGCGACCGCCAGCAGGGCGACCGTCAGCACGACCGCGGCCAGCAGTCCGACCGCCAGCAGACGCGTCAGCAGGACCGCCAGGACCGTCAGCAGGACCGCCAGCAGCCCGACCGTCAGCAGCCCGACCGTCAGCAGGACCGTCAGCAGGGCGACGTGAACGACCAGAGCCGTGGTCAGCAGTCGCCGTATGACGACGAGGGTGGCAGCCGTCGCAGCCGCAACCGTCAGCGCAGCCGGGACCGCAAGCGCGGTCGCGGCCGTGAGGGTGGGCAGGACTGGAACGACGCCGACCTGCAGGTCGGCGACGACGACGTGCTCGTCCCTGTCGGCGGCATCCTCGACGTCCTCGACAACTACGCCTTCGTCCGCACGTCCGGCTACCTCGCCGGTCCGAACGACGTCTACGTGCCGCTCGGCATGGTCAAGAAGAACGGCTTGCGCAAGGGCGACGCGGTCACCGGTGCCGTCAAGGCGCTGCGCGACGGCGAGCAGCCCTCGGGCAACGTCGGACGCCAGAAGTTCAATGCGCTCGTCCGCCTCGACACGGTCAACGGCCAGACGCCGGAGGAGGCCGCCAAGCGCGTCGACTTCGGCAAGCTGACGCCGCTCTACCCGCAGCAGCGACTGCGCCTCGAGACCGAGCCCAACGTGCTGACGACGCGGATCATCGATCTCGTCGCGCCGATCGGCAAGGGCCAGCGCGGCCTCATCGTCGCCCCGGCCAAGGCCGGCAAGACGATGATCATGCAGACCCTTGCCAACGCGATCACGACGAACAACCCGGAGTGCCACCTCATGGTCGTCCTCGTCGACGAGCGCCCCGAGGAGGTCACCGACATGCAGCGCGCCGTCAAGGGCGAGGTCATCTCCTCGACCTTCGACCGGCCGGCCGAGGACCACACGACGGTCGCCGAGCTCGCCATCGAACGGGCCAAGCGCCTCGTCGAGCTCGGGCACGACGTCGTCGTGCTCCTCGACTCGATCACCAAGCTGGGTCGCGCCTACAACCTCGCAGCTCCGGCGAGCGGCCGGATCCTCTCCGGTGGTGTCGACTCGGCTGCGCTCTACCCGCCGAAGAAGTTCTTCGGCGCCGCGCGCAACATCGAGAACGGCGGCTCGCTCACCATCCTGGCGACGGCCCTCGTCGAGACCGGCTCGAAGATGGACGAGGTGATCTTCGAGGAGTTCAAGGGCACCGGCAACATGGAGCTGCGCCTGAGCCGCGACCTGGCCAACCGCCGGATCTTCCCGGCCGTCGACATCAACAGCTCGGGCACACGCCGCGAGGAGATCCTCCTCGCGAGCGAGGAGCTGAAGATCATGTGGAAGCTGCGCCGGGTCCTCGGCGGCCTCGACGCGCAGCAGGCCATCGAGCTGCTCATCGATCGCCTCAAGAAGACCCGGACGAACTACGAGTTCCTCACCCAGGTCCAGCAGACGAGCGGCTCCAAGCTCGACGACGAGTCCTGACCGACGACAGATCGGGGACGGTGCCACATCGGCGCCGTCCCCTTTCGGCGTTTCATGGGCTATTCGGGTCAAATGTTCCTAAAATGGACGCATCACCCCGAACCCACCATGGAGAACCATGTCTGCGCCTGCCGGCGACCCCGATGCCAGCCCCGTCCGTGTCCTCGTGGCCGATGACGACGCTGACATCCGAGACCTCGTCGAGTTCAAGCTGACCCAGGCGGGGTATGCCGTCGAGGCCGTCCCCGACGGCATCAGCGCCTGGGAGGCGTTCGCGGCCAACCCGCCGCAGCTGGCGGTGCTCGACGTCATGATGCCCGGCCTGTCCGGCATCGACGTCCTCCGCAAGATCCGCGAGAGCGAGTTCTCCACGGTCCCGGTGCTGCTGCTCAGCGCCAAGTCGCGCGACTCCGACGTCGACACCGGTTTCGCGGTCGGCGCCGACGACTACGTCATCAAGCCGTTCAGCCCGCGTGAGCTGCTCCATCGCGTCAACGGCATGCTCGCCCGGGCCCGATGAGGGGGAGGGCGTCGTGATCATCGGGGCGGCGCTGCTCGTCGGAGCCACGGTCGTCATCCTCGGCGCGTGCGTGCTGCTCATCCTCGCCGTCGTCGCGGTCCGCGCGCGACGACACAGCCGCACCCAGCGCGACGAGATGCTGCTCTCGCCGCTCCGGCCGCCCCTCATCACGGTGGCCTCGGGTGAGGACGACGACGGCGCGGCCGCAGAGCAGCTGACGTGGGCGACCGGCGTCTCTCGCACCGTCCTCGACCGCAACATCGTCGAGATGCTGACGAAGATCCGCGGTGTCCCCGCCGAGCAGCTCGTCCACGTCCTCGAGGTCCACGGCGCCGTCGACGCGGCGGTCGCGCAGATGTCGAGCCGCTCCACCGTCAAGCGCGCGCGGGCAGCCCAGCTGCTGGGCCTGGCCCGCGCCGGGCACACGGTCCCGCTGCTCGTCGAGGCCCTCGGCGACGAGGCCGTCGAGGTGCGCAACAGCGCCGCCTACGCGCTCGGGCTCATCGGCGACCCCGCGGCCGCCGGCCCGGTGCTCGCGGCGATCGGCGCACCCGAGCGCGGGCTGCCTGCGGCCACGGCGGCCGAGGCCCTGCAGTCGATGGGTGTCGGCATCTCGGAGGTGCTGCGCGACGGGATGGCCGCCCCCGACGCCCGCACCCGCATGGTCGCCGCCCACCTCAGTGGCGAACGCAGCTTCACCCGTGGGCTCCCGGAGCTGCGCGGACTGCTCGACGCCGACCCCGACCTGACGGTCCGCGAGACGAGCGCCTCGGCCATCGGCCGCCTCGGCCGGAGTGAGGACGTCGGCATCCTCGTGCGGCACACGGTGCCCTCCGAGCCGCTGGCCCTGCGCCGGGCCTGCGTGATCGCCCTGGGTGACCTCGGTGAGGCGGAGGCGATCCCCGCGCTCGCCGTCCTGCTCGACGACTCGGACCCGCGCCTGGCCGAGCTCGCGGCGACGGCCCTGCTGTCGATGGGTCCCGACGGTCGCGACGCCCTCGCGGGCCACGAGAACGACCCCGCCGTGCGCTCCGCGCGACTGCTGGCCAGCCTGCAGAAGGCGTCTGCATGAGCTGGGACGGCTTCGTCGAGGGGCTGCGGTCCTTCGTCCTGTGGAGCATGGACGTCACGGCGGTGCCGATCATCATCTACTTCATCCTCATCAACACCTCGCTGCTCGTCCTCATCGTGCTGGCCTACCTCGAGTTCCGAGCCCAGCAGCGTCGTCGTTCGACGGCGGTCACCTGGCAGGGAGCGGGCCTGGCCCCCGGGGTGTCGTTGCTCGTCCCGGCCTACAACGAGGAGGCCGGCATCGTCATGGCGGTCAAGTCGTTCCTCACGCTGCGCTACCCGCGGCACGAGGTCGTCGTCGTCGACGACGGCAGCAGCGACGAGACCTTCGCCCGCCTCGAGGAGGCCTTCGACCTCGTCCAGGTCCCGCGCGAGCTGCCGCACGAGATCCCGATCCGGGCCAAGGTGCTCGGCATCTTCGTCCCGCGCGACGGCCGCACCCGCCTCGTCGTCGTCCGCAAGGAGAACTCCGGCCGCTCGGAGGCGATCAACGTCGCCATCAACGCCGCGAGCGAGCCGCTCGTCGCCATGATCGACGGGGACTCCATCCTCGAGCCCGACGGCCTGCTCCACGTCACCCGTCCCTTCGCCGACGACCCGACGCGCATGGTCGCGACCGGCGGCGCCATCCGCCCGGTCAACGGCAGCCGCGTCGTGTCGGGCCGCATCGTCCGCGTCGAGATGCCGCAGACGTGGATCCCGCGCATCCAGCTCGTCGAGTACCTCCGGGCCTTCCTCCTCGGCCGCACCGGGTGGTCGCGCCTCGGCGGGCTCATCCTCATCAGCGGGGCCTTCGGTCTCTTCCGGCGCGACGTCGTCGTCGAGGTCGGTGGTCTCGACCCGAACAGCATCGGCGAGGACTTCGAGCTCGTCATGCGCATCCACAAGCGGCTGCGCGACGAGGGCCGCGACTATTCCATCGAGTTCGTGCCCGAGCCGGTCTCCTGGACCGAGGTCCCCGTCACCGCCAAGGTGCTGCGCAACCAGCGCCGCCGGTGGCACCGCGGTCTCTGGGAGACGCTCTGGGCCTACCGCTCGATGCTCTTCCGCCCGAAGTACGGCCGCATCGGCTGGCTCGCCCTGCCCTACTACTGGCTCTTCGAGCTGTTCGCACCGCTGCTCGAGCTCTTCGGGATCATCATCGTGCCGCTCGCGCTGGCGCTCGGCATCGTCAACGTGCCCTTCGCGATCCTCTTCCTCGTGCTGGCCTACGGGTATGCCGTGCTCGTCACCCTGTCCGCGATGGTCGTCGACGAGTGGGCCTTCCACAAGCACGACCGGTGGCGTGCCATCTGGCAGACCATCGCGGCGTCGGTCCTCGAGAACATCGGCTACCGCCAGGCCACCGTGTGGTGGCGCCTCGAGGGGTGGTGGTCGAGCCTGCGCGGGAAGAAGCACGTCTGGGGAGTCATGACCCGCACGGGCTTCGACGAGGACCCCGCGTGACGGGCGGGCTGCCGGTCGTCTCGAGGCGCTCCGTCGGCAGCCAGATCCGGCTGCTCATCGGCATCCTCGTGATCCTCGTGCCGATCGGAGCCATCATCTCGGTGGCCACGATCCACTCGCAGGGAGCCTCGGTGCGGGCCCTGACGCTCGCGCTCGGGCCGGCCCGCGAGGCCAACAGCGCCGTGCTGCTCGACATGACCCGCGCGGAGGGGGCCTGGCGAGAGAAGGTCGTCGGTGCCCCGGCCCCCCTCGACCCGCTCTCGTTGCGCCCCCGGGTCGAGAAGGAGCTGGCCGTCGTCGAGGCGGGCACGCAGCACGAGGAGCTCGCAGCCGACGACCGGGCCAGCTTCGCACCGCTCGTCGCGGCGCAGCGCGCCGCCGTGGAGGGCTGGTTCACCGCCGCCGAGGCCTCGCTCGAGAACGTCCCCAGCGGACCTCCGGACGAGGCCCCGACGGGACCCCCGCCCAGCACGCCCGGCACCCCCGCGCCGGGGAGCACCGGCACCGCACCGACCACGCCCGAGGCGCGGCAGCGCACCCGGGTCGAGACGGCCTACGCCGCGTTCCTGTCGGCCAACGGCTCGCTGGAGGAGGCCATCCGCTCCCAGCGCGACGCCGCGCGCGTCGAGTCCCGCGAGGCGACCGGCATCACGTCCGGCGTCATCATCGCCGTCGCGGCGGTCGTCGTGCTCGTGCTCATCGCGGCCGGCTTCGGGATGGACCGCGCGGTCGGCCTCCCGCTCGCTCGCCTGCGTGAGGTCGTGCGCCGGCAGGCCGAGGAGGACGTCATCGCGATGGCCAACCAGGAGGAGGGCGCGCTCGAGGTCCGCATGCTCGCGCGCGACTTCAACGACCTGACCCGCGCCAACGCCCGCCTCGTCGACCAGCAGGCCGCGGTGCTCGAGATGCAGGAGCTCGTCCTCGACGTCGGCCGGGGCGCCCGGTCGGCCGTCGACGTCCACGAGGCTCTGCAGCGGGTCACGACCAAGCTCGGCGCCGGCCTGGGCGCCGACCGCGTGCTGCTCTACACCCTCGGCGAGGACGGCCAGACGATCGAGGACCGCCTCCAGTGGCACACCGACGACCTGCCCGACCTGCCGCCGCTCCCACGCTCGCTCGCCCAGCAGGTCGGTGCCGTCAACGACGAGCTCCGCCGCGACGTCGGCTTCTTCGACCTCGGTGACCTCCTCGCCCACCAGGCGTACGACGACGAGAGGGCCCGCGCCTTCCACCGGGCCACCGGGGCCCGGTCCCTGCTCATGCTCCCGGTCGGGACGGGCGGCCGGGGCCTGGGCATCCTCTCGGTGATGATGGTGAGCGCGCCGCGCCGCTGGCACCGCCACGAGATCCAGGCCGCGCAGCAGTGTGCGGCCATCGCCGCCCAGTCGATCGTCGCGCTGCGCCTGTCACAGATGCAGGACGAGCAGGTGCGACGCCTCACCGAGCTCGACCGCCAGAAGACCGACTTCATGGCGACCGTCAGCCACGAGCTGCGCACCCCGCTGACCTCGATCAGCGGCTACCTCGAGCTGCTCGTCGACGGCGACTTCGGCGACGTCTCCGACGGCCAGCACGTCGCCCTCGACATCATCGGACGCAACGCGACGCGGCTGCGCGGGCTCATCGAGGACCTTCTCGTCCTCAACAAGATCGAGATCAGCGGCCTGCAGGCCGTGTCCGAGGAGGTCGCCGTCCGTGACCTCCTGCGCACGGTCACCGAGACGATGGAGCCGGTGGCCGCCGCCGGGGGAGTGCAGCTGCTCTGCACCGACGTGCCCGACGACCTCGTCGTCCGGGTCGACCGTGGACAGGTCGAGCGGGCGCTGATCAACCTCGGCTCCAACGCCGTGAAGTTCACCCCAGAAGGTGGCCAGGTGCTGCTGTCGGCCGAGCGCTCCGGTGACTCCACGATCATCTCCGTGCACGACACCGGCATCGGCATCCCGGCCGGCGACCTCGCGCGCCTGTCCGAGCGCTTCTTCCGTGCCGGCAACGCCACGGCCGCAGCCATCCCCGGGACGGGTCTCGGGCTCGCGATCGTGCGTGCCATCGTCGAGGGCCACGGCGGCGAGCTCGTCATCGCGTCGGTCGAGGGGGAGGGCACGACGATGCAGGTGGTGCTCCCCGTCGCCCAGCCGGCGAAGGTCCCGGCCCGGCGCTGACATCAGGGGGCGGGGCACTCCGGGAGCCGCGCCGGGAGTCCCGAGGATCCTCAGAAGCAGCCGCCCCGGGGGCGGCCCCGCAGCTGCTGCGTGACGGTCCATCCGGTCGCCGGGTCGCGGAGCACGTCCCCGGTCGGCGTCGTCGGCCGCGGCCTCGTCCCGGAGCTCGTCACCCGGGGAGAGCGGGTCTCGCCGGTGCGCGCGTCGAGCGACCAGCGCTCGGTGACCCAGACGGGCTCGCCGGTGACGGCCGCGGCCGTCGTCCGCGGGTACCAGACCTCGACGGCGACGACGTCCCGGCCCGCGAGGCGAACGCTGACGTCCGTCGGAGCGTCGGGTCGCGTGGGCAGCACGCGCCACGTCACCGCGCGGGCAGCGAGGTCGACCCCGAGGACCGAGCCGTCCGAGCCCGGGACGACGACGTGGGTGTCGTCGGCCGCCGCGAGGCGCTGGCCGGACCGGGTGCCCACGGGCAGCGCCACCTCGACCGAGTCCCACGAGCCCGAGTCCGGCGACCAGGCGACGAGCGTCTGCCCGCGGACGCCGACGACCGCGGTGGAGGTCACGACGGCCGACGCGCGGTAGGCACGGTCGGCGTCGCCGTCCACCGGTGACTCCTGCCACGACCAGCCGCCCGGGCCGCCGTCGAGCCGCTCGGCGGCGAGGACGGTGTCACCGTCGGCAGGGGCCCCCACGGCATACCCCTGGACGACGCCGATGACGTCGGCCAGGCCAGTCGGCGTCGAGACGGAGCCGGACGTGACGTCGACGACGTGGGTGGCGTGGCAGCCGACGATGACGACGTGGCCGTTGCTGACGACCGGAGGCTCGCTCAGCAGGTCCGGCACCCTCGTCGTCCAGCGGACGGCCCCCGAGGGGTCGGCGCCGGTGACCGGCCCGGCCTCCGTCGCGGACACCTCGGGACAGTCGTCGAACGAGCAGCCGGCGCCCGAGCACGCCGCGGTCGAGAGCAGCACGGCGACCGCTCCGGCGACCGCCGCGCGGCGCCCACCCACCCTGCCCCTGACACCCATGCGCGCATCCTCGTCCTCCGCCGGCCCCGTCGTGGAGGAAAGACACTCGAACGCCCCCGATCGATGCATGTCCGGGACGCGTCGTCGCCGCGTCCGGGAGGGGGAATGCCGCGGCCCTCTCGTGCGTTTGGGAGGAGGTGCGCCGATCTGGCACACTCTTCCTTTGGACCGGTTCACGGGAGAGCAGCTCCCCAGCGTGAGCAGCGATGACACCGACCCGGCCGACTACCTCAAGGAGACAACGTTGAAGAAGGACCTTCACCCCGAGTACGTCGAGACCACGGTGACCTGCACCTGTGGCAGCACGTTCGTCACGCGCAGCACCGAGACGTCCGGCAAGATCTCTGCCGACGTCTGCTCGCAGTGCCACCCGTTCTACACGGGCAAGCAGAAGATCCTCGACACCGGTGGCCGCGTGGCCCGGTTCGAGGCCCGTTACGGCAAGAAGGCCGCCAAGTAGGTCTCCCGCACGCCGGCTCCCACGACTTCGGTCGTCGGGAGCCGGCGTTCGCTTTACCCCGACCCGTCCCCTGAGCCGAAGGGCCTGCCGTGCTCGATTCCGTCCAGTCGATCCTCGACGAGTACGCCGAGCTCGAGCTGCAGCTCGCCGACCCGGCCGTGCACGGTGACCAGGACCTCGTGCGCACCCTCAACAAGCGGTATGCCGCCCTGGCGCCGACCGTCGCCGCCGCCCGCGAGTGGACGGCGGCCGGCGACGACCTCGAGGCTGCACGTGAGCTCGCTGCCGACGACGCGTCGTTCGCCGAGGAGGTGCCCTCGCTCGAGGCCCGCCTCGCCGCGGCGGAGGAGCACCTGCGCCGGATGCTCGTGCCCCGCGACCCCGACGACGACCGCGACGTCATCCTCGAGGTCAAAGCGGGGGAGGGCGGCGACGAGTCCGCCCTCTTCGCGGGCGACCTGCTGCGGATGTACCTCCGCTACGCCGAGCAGCGCGGCTGGCGCACCGCCGTCGAGGACGCGACCGAGAGCGACCTGGGTGGCTACAAGGACGTCCGGGTCTCGGTGCGCGCCAAGAGCGCTCCCGGGCTGGGCGAGGGGCCCTGGGCCCGCCTCAAGTACGAAGGCGGCGTCCACCGTGTCCAGCGCGTGCCCGTGACCGAGAGCCAGGGCCGCATCCACACCTCGGCGGCCGGCGTCCTCGTCATGCCGGAGGCCGAGGAGGTCGAGGTGACGATCGACCCCAACGACCTGCGCATCGACGTCTACCGCAGCAGCGGCCCCGGCGGGCAGAGCGTCAACACGACCGACTCGGCCGTGCGCATCACCCACCTGCCCTCGGGTCTCGTCGTGTCGTGCCAGAACGAGAAGTCGCAGCTGCAGAACAAGGAGGCCGCGATGCGCGTGCTCCGGGCTCGCCTGCACCAGATGGCCAAGGACGAGGCCGATGCGGAGGCGAGCGCCGCCCGTCGGTCGCAGGTGCGCACCGTCGACCGGTCGGAGCGCATCCGCACCTACAACTTCCCCGAGAACCGCATCTCCGACCACCGCACCGGCTACAAGTCCTACAACCTCGACTCGGTGCTCGACGGAGACCTCGACCCCGTCGTCCAGTCGGCGCTCGACGCCGACGAGGCCGCCAAGCTGGCAGCGCTCGCCGAGGGTGACGGGCCGCGCGCGTGACGGACCTGCGCGAGGGTGTCCGGGCTGCTGCCGCGCGGCTCCGCGACGCGGGGGTGGCCTCCGCCGACGTCGACGCCGTCGAGCTCGCGGCCCACGTGCTCGAGGTCGACGCCTCCGAGGTCCGCCGCCTCATTGTGCTCGGCGGTCGCACGCTCCCGGGGTCGTATGCCGTCCTCGTCGACGAGCGGGCCCGCCGGGTCCCGCTGCAGCACCTGACGGGCCGCGCCCACTTCCGCCGCCTGACCCTGTCGGTCGGCCCGGGGGTCTTCGTGCCGCGACCCGAGACCGAGGTCCTCGTCGACCTCGCGCTCGTCGAGGTCGATCGGCTGTCGGCAGCAGGCGCCGAGGCCGTCAGGGTCGTCGACCTCTGCTCGGGCTCCGGCGCCATCGCCCTGTCCGTCAGGGCGGAGCGACCGGACGCCGACGTGCGCGGCCTCGAGCTGTCGCCCGACGCGTACGCCTGGTCGGTGGCCAACCGCGACCGCCTGCGTCTCGACGTCCGGCTCGAGCAGGGCGACGCGACGCTGCCCTGCTTCGAGGACTGGGCGGGCGCCGTCGACGTCGTGACCGTCAACCCGCCCTACATCCCCGTCGGCGCCGTGCCCGTCGACCCCGAGGTGCGCGACCACGATCCCGACGTCGCGCTCTACGGCGGCAGCGAGGACGGCCTGGCCATCCCGCTCGCGGTGGCCCGGACGGCCGCCCGGCTGCTTCGTCCCGGCGGCCTCGTCCTCGTCGAGCACGCCGACTCACAGGGCGAGAGCCTGCCCCGCCGCCTCGCGGCGACGGGGCAGTGGACCGACGTCACCGACCACGACGACCTGTCCGCCCGCCCGCGGGTGACGGTGGCGCGCCGCCGCGTCTGACCCACGGGTCGGCCCGGCGCCCGGGCGCTCGACCGCGCCCCAGTAGGCTCTGCCCGTGAGCGAGCGCTACGACTGCACCGACCCCGAGGGGCGTGCCGAGGGCATCCCGGCCGCGGCCTCGGCCGTCCGACGCGGCGAGATCGTCGTCCTGCCGACCGACACGGTCTACGGCATCGGCTGCGACGCCTTCGACGCCACCGCCGTCGCCTCCGTCCTCGCGGCCAAGGGCCGCGGCCGCGACATGCCGCCGCCGGTCCTCATCCCGACCGCGCGCACGGCCCAGGGCCTCGCGACGCAGGTGCCCGACTACGCCCAGCGGCTCATGGAGAAGTTCTGGCCCGGACCGCTGACGCTCGTGCTCAAGGCGCAGACGTCGCTGCACTGGGACCTCGGCGAGACCAACGGGACCGTGGCCCTGCGCGTGCCCGCCCACGAGATGACCCTCGAGCTGCTCGGCGACATCGGTCCCATGGCGGTCACGAGCGCCAACACGACCGGCGACCCCGCGGCACGCACGGTCGATGAGGCGGTCGGGATGCTCGGCGAGTCCGTCGGGGTCTACCTCGACGGCGGCCCGGCCGGCGAGGGGCAGCCCTCGACGATCGTCGACTGCACCGGCGAGACCCCCGTGACCCTGCGCCTCGGCGCCGTGAGCCAGGAGGAGCTCGACGAGGCCCTCGTGCCCGAGCCCGTCCTCGAGGCCCCCGAGCCCGACGCCGAGCCGGCGGCCGAGGCCGACGCGACGCCCGCGGCGGACCCCGCGACCGAGCCGGACGCGGAAGCCGGCGACGAGCCGCCCGCCGAAGGCACGTCGGACGAGGCTGCCGAGACGCTCGGCGAGTGGCACGACGTGTCCACGACCGAGCGGCCGTCCGACGGTGCCAGCACGACGCAATAGAGTTGGCTCGCGCTCGCGCCCCACTCCCGACCCCCCGGAGAACTCCCATGGCTGACGACACGTTCTACGGCTCCGACTTCGGTGCCCTGCAGTCCTTCGACCCCGACATCGCGGGGGTGCTCCTGTCGGAGCTCGACCGCATCCGCGGGGGACTGCAGCTCATCGCGAGCGAGAACATCAGCTCGCCCGCGGTCCTGACGGCCCTCGGGTCGACGTTGTCGAACAAGTACGCCGAGGGCTACCCCGGTCGCCGCTACTACGGCGGCTGCTCCGAGGTCGACAAGGCCGAGACGATCGCGATCGAGCGCGCCAAGGCCCTCTTCGGCGCAGACCACGCCAACGTCCAGGCGCACTCCGGCGCGAGTGCCAACCAAGCCGTCTACGGCGCCTTCATGGCTCCGGGCGACACGATCCTCGCGATGGCGCTGCCGATGGGCGGCCACCTGACGCACGGCACCAAGGTCTCCTTCTCCGGCAAGTGGTTCAAAGCCGTGCACTACGGCGTCGACCAGCAGAGCGAGGACATCGACTACGACCAGGTCGAGGCCCTCGCCCATGAGCACCGTCCCAAGGTCATCTGCGCCGGCGGCTCGGCCATCCCGCGCCTCATCGACTTCGAGCGTTTCCGCGCCATCGCCGACGAGGTCGGCGCGATCCTCTGGGTCGACGCCGCCCACTTCATCGGCCTCGTGGCGGGCAAGGCCATCCCCTCGCCCGTGCCGTACGCCGACGTCGTCACCTTCACGACGCACAAGGTGCTGCGCGGCCCGCGCTCCGGCGCCCTCGTCTGCAAGGCCGAGCACGCCGCCGCCATGGACAAGGCGATCTTCCCGATGATGCAGGGCGGCCCGCAGATGCACACCATCGCGGCCAAGGCGGTCAACTTCAAGGAGGCCGCGACGCCCGAGTACGCCCAGTACGCCAAGGACGTCATCGCCAACAGCCGGCAGCTCGCGGCCAGCCTGCTCGCGCTCGGCATCCGCCCGACGACGGGCGGCACCGACACCCACCTGGCGCTGCTCGACCTCCAGGGCGTCGGTGTCACCGGCAAGGAGGCCGAGGAGCGGGCCGACGCGGCCGGCATCGTGCTCAACAAGAACGCCATCCCCTTCGACCCGCAGAAGCCCAACATCGCCTCGGGCATCCGCGTCGGCACGCCGTCGGTCACGACCCAGGGCATGGGCCTGGAGGAGATGAAGCAGATCGCCTCGCTCATCCACCGCGCCGTCACCGAGGGTGACGCCGACCCCGACCACGCGGTGAGCAAGGACGTGCGTGCGGAGGTCACCGACCTCGTGACGCGCTTCCCGGCATACCCTCGCTGAGTCAGTCCCCCCGCCAGCGTCGGCGCCCGAGCGAAGGTCGGTAGGTGCACGAGTACGTCCTCGTCCTCATCGTGGCCGCTGCGGTCACGTACCTCGCCACACCCTTCGTCCGCAGCGTCGCCGTCGCGACCGGGGCGTTCACGGCCGTCCGCGAGCGCGACGTCCACAAGACCCCGATCCCGCGGCTCGGGGGAGTCGGCATCTACATCGGCTTCGTGGCGGCGGCGCTCGTGGCGAGGGCGCTGCCCTACCTCGGGACGCTCTTCTCGACGAAACAGATCTTCGGCGTCGTCGCCGCAGCCGGCATCGTGTGCCTGCTCGGGGCGTTCGACGACATCCGTGAGCTCGACTGGCTGACCAAGCTGGCGGGACAGATGCTCGCCGCGGGCCTGATGGCCTACACCGGGGTGCAGCTGCTGTCACTGCCGATCTTCGGCACGACCATCCTGCCGACCCCCGTCCTCGTGCTCTTCACGGTGCTGGTCGTCATCGCGTCGACGAACGCCGTCAACTTCATCGACGGGCTCGACGGGCTCGCCGCGGGGGTCGTCTGCATCGCGGCGTTCGCCTTCTTCGTCTACAGCTACATCGTGTCGCGCTCGTTCGTGCCGGCCAACGTGTTCTCGACCGCGACCTTCATCTCGGCCGCCCTCGTGGGCTGCTGTGCCGGCTTCCTGCCGCACAACTTCCACCCGGCCCGACTCTTCATGGGCGACTCGGGAGCGCTGACGCTGGGGCTGCTCCTGTCGGCGGCGACGATCACCCTGACCGGCAACGTCGACCCGGGCGAGGTCAGCGCCAACGACGTGTCGGCCGCGTTCCTGCCGATCCTCGTCCCGCTCGCGGTCCTGCTGCTGCCGCTGCTCGACATGCTGCTCGCCGTGGTCCGGCGCACCCGTGCCGGCCAGCGACCGTGGCACCCCGACGCGATGCACCTGCACCACCGCATGCTGCGCATCGGTCACGGCCACCGCCGTGCCGTGCTCATCCTCTACCTGTGGGCCGCCATCGTGGCGCTGGGTTCGGTGTCCTTCGTCATCTGGGACGGCCTCGATCCGCTCGCGGTCGTGGGGGCGGCCGCCGCGATGGGTGTCGTGCTCACCGTCTGGCTTCCTCGGTGGAGGCCGTCCGAACGCTTGTGATAGCATTCACAAGCACCTGAGGGGAGTCTGGGAAGACCGCCACAGGAGCCCGGAAGTCCTTTCCACACAAGCGATCCGAGCATCATCCGGATCAGCCCGAACCCCGCCCGCACTACGCCTCACGACGCACCCAGGCAGGTTTTCTTGAGCGCCACACCGGCACGCGACGCATCACAGTCAGATGCCTTCGCGCAGCTCCTCCGGGGCTCCCTGCTGCCGACGGCCGTGGCAGGCCTCGTCTGCGTCGTCGTCGGGCTCTTCTCGAGCCCCAAGGCCGCATGGTCGGCCGCGCTCGGCGCCGCCATCGTCCTCTTCTTCTTCAGCCTGACGCTCCTCGTCATGAAGCGCACGGCCGACCTGCCGCCCACGACGACGATGATGATCGTCATGGTCACCTACACCTTCAAGGTGCTGGTGCTCGGCGTCGTCATGTTCGCGCTGCGCGACGTCACGTGGGCCTCGGGCTTCGCGATCGGCCTGTCGATCACGGTGTGCGCCGTCGTCTGGCTCTTCTTCGAGATGCGCGCCTACAAGCGCCTGCGGATCTTCGCGTACGACCCCGACGGCGCGGCCTCGCTCGACGCGACGCCCGACTCGAAGCCCGACGCGACGCCCGAGGCGGCGCCCCACCGGGAGCCGCGTGATGAGCCGTGACACGGGAGGTCGACATGACCACACCACCGACGCCGGAGCCCAGCGACCCGAGCGAGCCCACGGTGCCCAGCGAGCCCAGCGAGCCCAGCGAGCCCTCTGCGGAGGACAAGGCCGAGGAGCTGCGGCGGTTCAACACCCGCGAGCAGGACTCCGCCTGGCGTGCCGTCGCCTACATGCTCACCGGTCCGCTCATCTACGGCGGTCTCGGTGCCCTGGCCGACCACTGGCTGGGCACGACCTGGCTCGTCGGGGTCGGGATCGTGGGTGGAATGGCCCTGTCGCTCTACCTGATCTGGTTCCGATACGGTACCCATTGAGCCCGACGGCCTCCGTGCCGCACGTCAGCGCGTCGCCCCCTGGCCCGCCGACGTGGAGCCCCACCGGGAGCCCGCTCCCGAGCACCGACTCTCCACCCCTGACGCAGGTCGTCAGCCGAAGTGCCCAGAACCTACAAAGGAGTAACCCGTGAGCATCGTGGCCGCCGCCCCGACGGACTACACCGCCCCCGGCGTCGAGGAGTTCTGGCAGCCCCTCTTCGGGACCGACGGGCCGTTCGCGATCACCCGCCCGATCCTGCTCATGGTCCTGGCCACCGGCCTTGTCGCGTGGTTCCTGCTCGCCACGACGAAGAAGAAGGCTCTCGTGCCCGGCCGCGGCCAGATGGGCACGGAGGCCGTCTACGGCCTCGTGCGCAAC
This sequence comes from Terrabacter sp. P2_E3, assembly GCF_056403915.1. Lineage (NCBI taxonomy): Bacteria > Bacillati > Actinomycetota > Actinomycetes > Micrococcales > Intrasporangiaceae > Terrabacter > Terrabacter sp. P2_E3. Next base: position 128,768 of record NZ_JBFUEN010000006.1, on the reverse strand, counting down.
GGCATCGCCAAGGACCTCATCGGCAGCAAGGAGTTCATGCGGTTCGTCCCGCTGCTCTTCGCGCTCTTCACGACGATCCTCGTCAACAACCTGTTCGGCGTCATCCCGCCGATGAGCTACCCGACGATGAGCCGTATCGGCTTCCCGATCGCGCTGTCGCTCATCGTCTGGGTCGTCTTCCACGTCGTCGGCATGCGCAAGCACGGCTTCATCGGCTACTGGAAGTCGCTCGTGCCCGCCGGCCTGCCTAAGGCGATGATCCCCGCGATCTTCTTCCTCGAGCTGATCACCGACCTCTTCACGCGCCCGGTCACCCTCGCCCTGCGACTCTTCGGCAACATGTTCGCCGGCCACATCCTCATCGTCCTGTTCATCACCGGTGGCTGGTACATGCTCACCAACGGCGGCATCCTCGTCATCGCCGGCGGCGTCACGTGGATCTTCGCCTTCGTCATGACGCTGTTCGAGATCCTGGTCCAGTTCCTCCAGGCCTACGTCTTCACCCTGCTGGCCGCCCTCTACATCGGCGGCGCGGTCGCCGACGAGCACTGAGGCCGACGCCTCCCGGCGCCTCCGGCGCCCTACGAACTGCACCACCGCACGAACACCACACACCAGCTTCGCCCCCGCCCGTCTGGTAACCGCCAGCCGGACAAGACAAGAAGGAATGGAATAAACATGACTGGCAACATCGCCATCCTCGGTTACGGCCTCTCCGCCATCGGCCCCGGTATCGGTGTCGGTCTGATCTTCGCCGCCTACATCAACGGCGTCGCCCGTCAGCCCGAGGCCCGCGGCATGCTGCAGCCGATCGCCTTCCTCGGCATGGCCATCACCGAGGCGCTCGCCATCTTCGGTATCGCGCTCGCCTTCGTCTTCAAGGGCTGACGCCCCTTTCCGGGGCAGCCCGAAGCACCGATCGTCTTTCTCTCTAGGAGAACCTCATGCAAGCAGTGACCGTGACCGCCGAGGGCGGCGAGGGCGGCTTCTGGGCCACCGCGGCACCGATCATCCCGCACCCGCTCGAGTTCTTCTTCGGCCTGGCGTGCTTCGCGATCCTCTACGTCGTCGTGAAGCAGAAGGTCGTGCCGCGCCTCGAGCAGATCTACGCCGAGCGCACTGCTGCGATCGAGGGCGGGATGAACAAGGCCGAGGAGGCCCAGGCCCAGGCCCAGGCCGCGCTCGAGCAGTACCAGGCGCAGCTCGTCGAGGCCCGCTCCGAGGCCGCCCGCATCCGTGAGGACGCGAAGGCCCAGGGCGCGCAGATCATCGCGGAGATGCGCGAGCACGCGGCGTCCGAGGCCTCTCGGATCACCGAGACGGCGCACAAGCAGATCGAGGCCGAGCGCCAGCAGGCGGTCGTCTCGCTCCGCGGCGACGTCGGCCGCATCTCGACCGACCTCGCGAGCCGCATCGTCGGGGAGTCCCTCCACGAGGAGACCCGTCAGAAGGGCATCGTCGAGCGGTTCCTCGCCGAGCTCGAGTCGGGCGACGTCGTGCGCGAGAAGGTCGGCGGCGCCGCCGGCAGCCCGGGCGGAGACGCCTGATGCAGGGACCCTCACGCGCAGCAGCGGCGGCGAGCCGCGAGGCTCTCACCGGCGTCCTCGCTGCCGGTGCCGACCGTTCGCGGTTGGCCGAGGAGCTCTTCGCGGCCGTCGGGATCATCGACAGCAGCGCGACCCTGCGTCGCGCCGTGGCCGACCCGTCCCGCGAAGGCGTCGACAAGGCCCAGCTCGCCGAGCGGCTCTTTGCGGGCAAGGTCAGCGCCGAGACGCTGGTCGTGCTCAAGGGTGCCTTCGGCCAGCGCTGGAGCTCCGAGCGTGACCTGACCGACACGGTCGAGTCGTATGCCGTCGAGGCCGTCATCGCCGAGGCGGAGGTCCAGGGCCGTGCCGACCGCGTCGAGGACGAGCTGTTCCGCTTCGAGCGCATCGTGGCGGCCGACGCCCCGCTGCGCTCGGCGCTGGCCGACTCGCAGGCGCCCGCCGACAAGCGAGCCAACCTCGTGTCCTCGCTCCTGCGCGAGAAGGTCGCACCGGAGACCCTCGTGCTGGCCCGTCAGGCCGTGGTCGCCCCGCGCGGCCTGCGCTTCGACCGGGTCCTCGAGAAGTACCTCGAGACGGCCTCGAGCCGCCGCGAGCAGCAGACGGCCATCGTCACCTCGGCCGTCCCGCTCACCGACGACGACCGTGCACGCCTCGCCGCGGGCCTGGCTGCCATCTACGGCGGCACGGTCCACGTCAACACCGTCGTGGACCCCCGGGTCATGGGCGGGGTCAAGGTCGAGATCGGTGACGAGCTCATCGACGGAACCGTCATCCGCAAGCTCGACGCGGCCCGCCGGGCCATGGGTGCCTGAGGCACCCACCACCAGCTGTGATCAACCACCGGCCCGTCCTGCGGGTCGAAACCGAGGAGAAGATCTGACATGACGGAGCTTTCGATCCGTCCGGAGGAGATCCGGGACGCTCTGGACTCGTTCGTCCAGTCCTACGAGCCCGGCGCGGCCTCCCGCGAAGAGGTCGGCCGCGTCACCGACGCCGGTGACGGCATCGCTCACGTCGAGGGTCTGCCCTCGGCCATGACCAACGAGCTGCTCCAGTTCGAGGACGGCACGCTCGGCCTCGCGCTGAACCTCGACGTCCACGAGATCGGCGTCGTCGTCCTCGGTGACTTCGCGGGCATCGAGGAGGGCCAGACCGTCAAGCGCACGGGCGAGGTCCTTTCGGTCCCGGTCGGTGACGACTTCCTCGGCCGCGTCGTCGACCCGCTCGGCAACCCGATCGACGGTCTCGGCGACATCAAGTCCGAGGAGCGTCGTGCCCTCGAGCTGCAGGCGCCCAACGTCGTCCAGCGCAAGTCGGTCCACGAGCCGCTCCAGACCGGCATCAAGTCGATCGACGCGATGACGCCGATCGGCCGTGGCCAGCGCCAGCTCATCATCGGCGACCGCCAGACCGGCAAGACGACGGTCGCGATCGACACGATCATCAACCAGAAGCGCAACTGGGAGTCCGGCGACCCGGACGCCCAGGTCCGCTGCATCTACGTCGCCATCGGCCAGAAGGGCTCGACCATCGCGTCGGTCCGCGGCACGCTCGAAGAGGCCGGCGCGCTGGAGTACACCACGATCGTCGCGGCCCCCGCGTCCGACTCGGCGGGCTTCAAGTACCTCGCGCCCTACACCGGTTCGGCCATCGGCCAGCACTGGATGTACCAGGGCAAGCACGTCCTCATCGTCTTCGACGACCTGAGCAAGCAGGCCGAGGCCTACCGCGCCGTGTCCCTGCTGCTGCGCCGTCCGCCGGGCCGCGAGGCCTACCCGGGTGACGTCTTCTACCTGCACTCGCGGCTCCTCGAGCGTTGCGCCAAGCTCTCCGACGACCTCGGCCACGGCTCGATGACGGGTCTGCCCATCATCGAGACCAAGGCTGGCGACGTGTCGGCGTACATCCCGACCAACGTCATCTCGATCACGGACGGCCAGATCTACCTGCAGGCCGACCTGTTCAACGCCAACGTGCGTCCGGCCATCGACGTGGGTGTCTCGGTCTCCCGAGTCGGTGGTGCCGCGCAGATCAAGGCGATGAAGTCCGTCGCCGGTCGACTCAAGCTCGACCTCGCGCAGTTCCGCGCCATGGAGGCGTTCGCCATGTTCGCCTCCGACCTCGACCCCGCCTCGCGAGCCCAGCTCGCCCGTGGTGCGCGCCTCGTCGAGCTGCTCAAGCAGCCGCAGAGCTCGCCGTACCCCGTCGAGGAGCAGGTCGTCTCGATCTGGGCCGGCACGACCGGTCGCCTCGACGACGTCGCCGTCGAGGACGTGCGGACCTTCGAGTCCGAGCTGCTCGAGACGCTGCGTCGCGACGGCAAGATCCTCCAGACGATCCGCGAGACCCTCAAGCTCGACGAGGACACCGAGACGGCGCTGGCCAAGGTCGTCGACGAGGTCAAGTTCACCTTCCGGGGCACCGGCAAGGACGGCCTCGAGGCCGGCAACGAGGAGTTCGACGAGATCGCCGACGACCAGATCACCCAGGCGAAGATCGTCAAGCAGAAGTGACCACCTTCCGTATGCCGCCCGGCCAGCCGGGCGGCATACGGAAGCGGGCGTGAGCCCACCCTGCAGGCAACCACAGACTTTAGAGACCAAGAGAGGCGGAGCACATGGGAGCGCAGATGCGGATCTACCGCCAGCGCATCAAGTCCGTCAACTCCATCAAGAAGATCACCAACGCGATGGAGCTGATCGCGGCCGCACGCGTCGTCAAGGCCCGCCAGCGGGCCACCGAGGCGATGCCGTACACGACCGCGCTGACGCGTGCCGTGTCCGCGGTGGCGACCAACACGAACGAGGACCACCCGTTGACGACGGCGAAGGAGACCGCGAAGCGGGCCGGCGTCGTCATCATCACGGCGGACCGCGGACTTGCCGGTGCCTACTCCGTCGCGGCGATCAAGGAGAGCGCGGAGCTCATCTCCAAGCTGACCGCCGAGGGCAAGGAGGTCGTGCCCTACCTCGTCGGTCGCAAGGCCGTGAGCTACTACAAGTTCCGCAAGCGCGACTACGCCGCCGAGTGGACCGGCTTCTCCGACGCCCCGACGTTCGAGAACGCCAAGGAGATCGCCGACCGCATCACGGCCGACTTCCTCAAGCCCACCGAGGAGGGCGGCCACGACGAGATCCACGTCGTGTTCACCCGCTTCCGCTCGATGGTGCGCCAGGACCCGTTCGTGCTGCGCCTGCTGCCCCTCGAGGTCGTGGAGGCCGACGACGCCAGCGAGGACGAGAGCCTCGACCTCAGCGTCAACCGCTACGAAGAGGGGCAGATCCCCCCGGAGTACTCCTTCGAGCCGAGCGCGTCCGAGGTCCTCGACCTGCTGCTGCCGAAGTACGTCCGCAACCGCATCTTCACCGCGCTGCTCAGCTCGGCGGCCTCCGAGCTCGCCGCCCGCCAGCGCGCGATGAAGTCGGCCACCGACAACGCGACGGAGCTGATCAAGACCTACCAGCGCCTCGCCAACCAGGCCCGTCAGGCCGGCATCACCCAAGAGATCAGCGAAATCGTGGGCGGCGCCAACGCCCTCGCCGAGAAGTAACGCCCACAGGTAAGGAAGCAGACCACCATGACTGCAGCTGTCAGCGACACCACGTGGACGGCCCCGCCCGCGGGCGGCGTCGGACGCATCTCCCGCATCATCGGCCCGGTCGTCGACGTGGAGTTCCCCGTCGACGCCATGCCCGAGCAGTACAACCTGCTCACGACCGAGGTGACCCTCGCGGGCGAGACGAAGAACCTCAACCTCGAGGTCGCCCAGCACATCGGCGACAACATGGTCCGTGCCATCTCGCTCCAGCCGACCGACGGTCTCGTGCGCGGCTCGTCCGTGCAGGACACCGGCGGCCCCATCACCGTCCCCGTCGGTGACGTGACGCTCGGCCACGTGTTCAACACGACCGGCGAGTGCATGAACCTCGCCGAGGGTGAGCGGCTCGAGGTCAAGGAGCGCTGGGGCATCCACCGCAAGGCCCCCGCCTTCGACCAGCTCGAGTCCAAGACCACGATGTTCGAGACGGGCATCAAGGTCATCGACCTGATGACCCCGTACGTCCAGGGTGGCAAGATCGGCCTCTTCGGTGGTGCCGGCGTCGGCAAGACCGTGCTCATCCAGGAGATGATCGCGCGTGTCGCCCGTGACCACGGTGGCGTGTCGGTGTTCGCCGGTGTCGGTGAGCGCACCCGTGAGGGCAACGACCTCATGGTCGAGATGGAGGAGGCCGGCGTTCTCGGCCAGACGGCCCTCGTCTTCGGCCAGATGGACGAGCCGCCGGGCACGCGTCTTCGCGTCGCGCTGTCGGCGCTGACGATGGCGGAGTACTTCCGCGACGTCCAGAAGCAGGACGTGCTGCTCTTCATCGACAACATCTTCCGCTTCACGCAGGCCGGCTCGGAGGTCTCGACCCTCCTCGGCCGTATGCCGTCCGCCGTGGGTTACCAGCCCACCCTGGCCGACGAGATGGGCACCCTCCAGGAGCGCATCACCTCGACGCGTGGTCACTCGATCACCTCGATGCAGGCGATCTACGTGCCGGCCGACGACTACACCGACCCGGCCCCGGCCACGACGTTCGCGCACCTCGACGCGACGACCGAGCTCTCGCGTGACATCGCGTCGATGGGTATCTACCCCGCCGTCGACCCGCTGTCCTCGACCTCGCGAATCCTCGACCCGCGCTACGTGACCGCCGACCACTACAACACGGCCGTGCGCATCCGCTCGATCCTCCAGCGCAACAAGGAGCTGCAGGACATCATCGCGATCCTCGGTATCGACGAGCTCTCCGAAGAGGACAAGATCCTCGTCAACCGCGCCCGTCGCATCCAGCGCTTCCTGTCGCAGAACACCTACGTCGCCAAGCAGTTCACCGGCATCGAGGGTTCGACGGTGTCGCTGGCCGACTCGATCGAGGGCTTCACGAAGATCGCCGACGGCGAGTACGACCACGTCGCCGAGCAGGCCTTCTTCATGTGTGGTGGCCTCGACGACGTCGAGCGTCAGTGGGCGGAGATCCAGAAGAACCTCTGACCTGGATGGATCGATTCACCCGACGACGGGGAGGTGCCCTCTGGGCCCTCCCCGTTCGTCGTCTGTGGGTGCCGGGCTTCGCGGTGGCCGTCGTGGCCGCCGCGATCGTCCGCGCCCGCTACGGGTTGGACCTCAGCGACAGCTCGCACGCCGTGGAGCTGGCGCTCCGCCTCGCCCAGGGTGACGTCCCGTTCCAGGACGAGATGAACGTCCAGGCGCTGCCGGGTGCATGCAACCAGCAGGTCGTGTCGTACACCACGACCCCGGCGCTGCTGTGCCTCCTCGCCGTGCTGCGGGTTGGGCGCCACCGTCCGCCGCGTCCGCTACGACCACCTGCGCCGAGTGTGACGAGAACCGCAGCCCGTGGACGCCCTCCGCGTCCCCCGCGGGGCATGCGGGTACGACCGACGGTGTTGACAGAGATGGAACCGTCAGCGCCGACGCGCCCAGCACCTCGCACCAGGACACAGCTCAAGGACAAGGAGAATCGTGAGCACGCCCACCCAGCAGGCCCCGCGCCACCGGGTCGTGGTCATCGGATCGGGTTTCGGCGGACTGTTCAGCACGCAGAAGTTGAAGCGCGCCGACGTCGACGTGACCCTCATCGCCCGCACGACGCACCACCTCTTCCAGCCGTTGCTCTACCAGGTGGCCACCGGCATCCTCTCCGAGGGCGAGATCGCCCCGTCGACGCGCGAGGTGCTGCACCGTCAGGACAACGCCAAGGTGCTGCTCGGTGAGGTCGAGACGATCGACCTCGAGGCGCGCACCGTGACCCACACCGCGGTCGGCCGCGAGACGGTCACGCCCTACGACTCGCTCATCGTCGCCGCGGGCGCCGGCCAGTCGTGGTTCGGCAACGACCAGTTCGCCCGGCACGCCCCCGGCATGAAGTCGATCGACGACGCCCTCGAGCTGCGCGGTCGCATCTTCGGCTCGTTCGAGCTCGCCGAGCTCGCCACGACGCAGGCCGAGGTCGACCGCCTCATGACGTTCGTCGTCGTCGGCGCGGGCCCGACGGGTGTCGAGATGGCGGGCCAGATCTCCGAGCTCGCGCGACGCACCCTCAAGCGCGACTTCCGCCGGATCGACCCGACGAAGGCGAGGGTCGTCCTGCTCGACGCGGCTCCCGCCGTGCTGGGCTCGTTCGGCGAGAAGCTCGGCGACCGCGCCGTCAAGCGCCTGACCGAGATGGGCGTCGAGGTCCGCCTCGGTGCCAAGGTCGTCGACGTCGACGCGACGGGCATCGAGGTGGAGCACGGCGACGGCAGCCGCGAGCGCATCGAGTCGGTGTGCAAGGTGTGGGCCGCGGGCGTCAGCGCCTCGCCGCTCGGTCGCCAGCTCGCCGACCAGTCGGGCGCTCAGCTCGACCGGGCCGGCCGCGTCGAGGTCCGCGACGACCTGACGCTCCCGGGCCACCCCGAGGTCTTCGTCGTCGGCGACATGATGGCGCTCGACGGGCTGCCGGGTGTCGCCCAGGTCGCCATCCAGGGCGGCCGCTACGCCGCGGAGCAGATCGAGCGACGCCTCGACGGCAAGGAGCCCAAGGGGCCGTTCGAGTACTTCGACAAGGGCTCGATGGCCACGATCTCGCGCTTCTCCGCCGTCGCGTCGGTCGGCAAGGCGCAGTTCAGCGGGTTCTTCGCCTGGATCCTCTGGCTCGCCGTGCACCTCGTCTACATCATCGGCTTCAAGCACCGGATCACCACGCTGCTGCACTGGGCCGTCACCTTCATCGGCCGTGGCCGGTCCGAGCGGGTCGTCACCGAGCAGCAGGTGTTCGCCCGGCAGGCGATCGCCGACCTCGGTGAGGAGTTCAGTCCCGAGCTGCCGCGCGTCGCGACGGACCGCGGGCACGACGAGTCCTGACCGGTCCGGGTGCGACCCGGACCCACGACCGGGCCGGCTCCTCGAGGGGAGCCGGCCCGGCGGCATACGTGGTCGGTGGCGTGCACCGTCCTGCGGTCAGGGACGCGTCAGGGGACGAGACGCTCCACGGCTGCGCCGAGCCGGGGGAGAGCGGCGACGACATGGCCCTTGGCCTTGCCGCGCAGCGAGCCGTAGACCTTGGCGGCCGAGCCGTGCGAGGTGTTGGCGGCCTTCGCATCGGTCACCGCGAGGAGGGCGTCGGCCGCGGCGTCGGGCTGGGCCGCGAGGTGGGCCCCGAACGACGTGTCACCCTTGGTGGCCCAGAACGGGTCGAGGGCGCTCGCGAACTGGGGGAGCAGACGGTCGGTGGCGCTCGTGACGAAGTTGCCACCGAGCTTCTTCGCGGCGGCGTAGCCGGCCTTGACAGCGGCTCCGCCCAGTCCGGACTTGTCGGCGACCTCGGCGTCGATGACGTCGGTCAGGGTCTCCACCGCCACCGGGCGGCGGGTCGGCTCGAGAAGGGCGTCGGACACGGTTGTGCTCATGGATAGGACTCCTGTGGAGGATGGGGAATCGGCGCGAGCGGCCTGCGCCACCTCGCGTACGGAGCATCCTCGCAGAGGCACTAAACTGCAGAGCACACCCCCACGATCCGGAGGAAACGTGAGTTCGCTCAAGGTTGAGATGGTTGCCGCCGACCGGAAGGTCTGGGAGGGCGAGGCCAAGTTCGTACGCGCCCGGTCCATCTCGGGCGAACTGGGCATCCTGCCCGGCCACACCCCGTTGCTCGGTGTCCTCGTCGAGGGCGAGGTCTCCATCGAGTCCCTCGAGGGCGAGCGTCGCACGGTGACGGTCGACGGCGGGTTCCTCTCGGTCGACTCGGACGTCGTCACCATCGTCGCCGAGCACGTCGACGCCTCGTCGCTGCAGACGAGCTGAGGTCGCGCGTGCCGTCCGTTCTCGTCTCGACCGAGATCGTGATCGGCACGCTCCTGGTGGTCGCGGTGGCCGTCCTCGCGACGACCTTCCTGCGCCGGCGTTACATCGCCAAGGGCCTGCCCCTGACCCTCTGCGGCATGCGCCGCACGGAGTCCGACCGCTGGCGCCTGGGTCTCATCCGGTTCGGTGACAACGCCCTCGAGTGGTATGCCCTCGGGGGCGTCTCCGTGCGCCCCAAGCACCGCTGGCTGCGTCAGCGCCTGCTGCTCGACGCTCCGGAGCCGCTGAGTGGCAGCGACTCGATCCCGCTGCTGCCCGACGCGAGCCGGGTGCCGTGCAGCGACGGCGACAGCGACTTCGAGCTGGCCCTCCAGGGGCCGGCCTACACCGCGCTGCGCTCGTGGCAGGAAGCCGCGCCCCCGGGCTACAACGTCAACGTCGCCTGACGCAGCCCCGCTCCGGCCCACCCGCCTCGGCCCACCCGCCTCGCCCGCTGGTCGCTCGTCGCGCACGAGATCGCGCACCCGCTGCGCCCAGGGCGACCTGTTCTGCGCGATCTCGCGCAGTTCACGGCGCACGGTCTTCCTAGGACGACCGTCGCGTGACAGGTCGAACTCCCAGCCAGGGGTCGCGTGGGGTGGCCACGACGTCCGCGCGCACACCCGTCGCCCGGGCCTCGAGGTAGGCAGTCTCGACCCGTTCCCGCACCCAGCGGGGTCGCGAGCGGATCGAGTGCGGCGTCACCCCGACGACGACGACCCGTGCGGTCTGCAGATCGGTGTCCTGCTCGACCGTCGACTCCCAGGCCAGGCCATCGGCGTGCCACTGGCGGCTGTGCACCATGACCGCGAGGGCGACGTCGTCGATCCAGACGTCGGGTGTCGTCAGGCGGCGCCCCGACGAGGCGCGGACCTCGGGGTTGGCCCACACCGCGGGCAGGACCGTGGACGAGGAGAGGAGGCGCAGCAGGTCGGCCTCGGGGACGGACCAAGCCCCGGAGGCCGCGACCGCCAGACCCTCGTGCAGTCGTCGTGAGCCCGCCTGCCCGCGGACGAGCGACCAGTGCGCGAGGTCGCTCAGCCGTGCCTTGCGCGACTGGGCCGCGGCGACGAGCACGGCTCGTGCCTGCTCGTCCGACGGTGCGGCCGCCGCGGCGTCGACGGCCGCCCGGGCGGGACACGACAGGCGGAGCGGGCCGCGCCGGTAGATGGGCTCGTCGAGCAGCGTCGTGTTGCGGACGAGGACCCACCCATGAGCCCGGGAGCGCAGGGGAGCCGGGACCAGGACCTGGATCGGGTTGGACACCGGAAGTCCTGCGATCCCGTGAACCGCTGCGGCCGACGAGCCTGCGAGCCAGCTTCTCGGACCGGCGAAGAGCAGGGCGGCCATCAACCGCTGCTGCTCGGAGGGCACTCCGTTGGACAGCAGGACGACGCCTCGCAGGACGAGCCGCCATTCTCGCCCGAGCCTCGTGCGCAGCTGGGCCGGCGTCAGGCCGCCCTCGAGAAGCTGCCGGCGAGTCAGGACGCCGAGCTGGTGCACGGCAAGCTCGTGCAGCGGGGCGGGGAGTCTGGGGTCCACCCGAGCATCGTGCGCTCCGGCGGGGCGTCGGTCCCGCCTCGGCCGTCAGGGTGTGGACGGTGCGCGACAGGCTTCCGGGGCTGTGGACGACACCGTGGTCGGGCGCGAGATCGCGCGTCTGCTGCGCCCAGGCGACCGCAGATGCGCGATCTCCCGCGCGACCGGGGCGCCGAGGCCGTATGCCGTATGCCGTATGCCGTGTGGCGGGTCAGTGCTTCTTCGTGCGCTCGGGCTTCTCGACGCGGCCGCCACCGGGCTGCCACAGCACGTCGCCGCCGATCGGCTTGTTGGCGATCCGGGCGAGGATGAAGAGCAGGTCCGAGAGGCGGTTGAGGTACTTCGCCGTGAGGACGTTGACGCCGCCGACGCCCCTCGCGTCCGTGCCCTCGGGGGCCGGCTCGGTGCCGTGCTGGTCGGCGGCCGCCCACGCCGAGCGCTCGGCGCGACGCACGATGGTCGTCGCGAGGTGCAGGTGCGCCGACCCGGCCGTGCCTCCGGGGAGGATGAACGACCGGAGCTTCTCGACCTGCTCGAGGTAGTGGTCGCAGTCCGCCTCGAGGTCGTCGATCCAGGGCTGCTCGACGCGCAGGGGCGGGTAGTCGTAGGCCTGCCGTAGCGGCGTCGACAGGTCGGCGCCGACGTCGAAGAGCTCGTTCTGCACGCGCTGGAGGGTGGCCCTGACCGCGTCGGGCAGGTCGCCGCACGCGACGGCGATGCCGATGGCGGCGTTGGCCTCGTTGGAGTCGGCGTAGGCGTGCAGCCGGGCGTCGTTCTTGCTGACCCGCGAGAAGTCGCCGAGGCTCGTCGTGCCGTCGTCGCCGGTGCGCGTGTAGATCCGCGTCAGGTTGACCATGGGGCCACTCTCTCACCCGTCGTGGAGGCGCTGTCGGTCGGTCGGTGCCCCGATAGGGTTCGGTGGGTGAGAGAGCGATTCCGTGTCGTCGGTGGTGCCCACCTCGTGGGCGAGGTCGCCGTCGTCGGCGCCAAGAACAGCGCCCTGAAGCTGATGGCCGTGGCCCTGCTGGCCGTGGGCCGCACGACGCTGACGAACGTCCCGGCGATCGCCGACGTGACGATCATGGCCGAGCTGCTGCGCCGGCTCGGGGTGGGTGTCGACTACGACCCGGCGGCGGGCGTCGTCGTCCTCGACGTGCCCGAGCGCATCGGTCACCGGGCCGACTACGAGCTCGTCCGGGCGCTGCGCGCCTCCATCTCCGTGCTCGGCCCGCTCGTGGCCCGCGTCGGCGAGGCCGACGTGGCCGTCCCGGGTGGCGACGCGATCGGCTCGCGCGGCCTCGACCTGCACGCGGCCGGCCTCGAGGCCCTCGGTGCCGAGGTGCACGTGACGCACGGCTACCTCGTGGCCACGGCGCCGGCCGGCCTGCGCGGCGCCGACATCCGGCTCGACTTCCCGAGCGTCGGGGCGACCGAGAACATCCTCACGGCGGCTGTCCTGGCCAGCGGCACGACGACGATCGACAACGTCGCCAAGGAGCCGGAGATCATCGACATCGCCGAGATGCTCGTGTCGATGGGTGCCAAGCTCGAGGGCGCAGGCACGTCGCGGATCACCGTGCACGGCGTCGAGGCCCTCGTCCCGACCGAGCACGCCGTCGTCTCCGACCGCATCGCGGCCGGCACGTGGGCCTTCGCCGCCGCCACGACGCGTGGCGACATCGAGGTCGTCGGTGGGGTCGCCGAGCACCTCAGGGCGCCGCTGGGCGCCCTCGAGGAGGCGGGGTGCCACGTCGAGGTCACCCCTCGCGGGTTCAGGGTGTCGGCCGTCGACCGGCGCCCGCGCGCCTTCGACGTCGCGACGCTGCCCTACCCGGGCTTCCCGACCGACCTGCAGCCCTTCGCCCTGTCCTACAACGCCGTGGCGGACGGCTCTGCCATGGTCACGGAGAACCTCTTCGAGGCCCGCTTCCGCACGGTCCAGGAGCTGGCCCGTCTCGGCGCCGACGCGCAGATCGACGGGCACCACGTCATGACCCACGGCGTCCCGATGCTGTCCGGTGCCCCCGTCGAGAGCAGCGACATCCGCTCCGGTGCCGCACTCGTCATCGCCGGCCTCGTGGCCGAGGGGGACACCCTCGTCAGCGGGGTCCACCACATCGACCGCGGCTACCCGCGCTTCGAGCAGGCGCTCCGCGCCCTCGGCGCCGACGTGACGCGCGAGCCCGACGACGAGCCCCCGTTCGAGTAGGCGAACCCGCAGACCCGCCGGGCCAGTCCGCGGCTGCGGCGGCGGATCGCCCCTTTTGTCAGGAGCGCTCAGTCCCGGCACGGAGGCCGGCGGAGTTCTTCGCTCGATGTTCGTATTTTCTTGACCACTTCTTGACTCCTAGGGGCAACGTTTTGGCTGGCTGAGGCGTCATCATGGTGACGGCACAGCGTTGAGAGGGGTCTACATGACGCTGAACACCCACCGCAGGGGTCCGGTCAGAGTGCTCGACGCACCCGACGGCCACGATGTCATCATCGAGGGGCGTCTCGACGTCCACACGGTGCCCGACATCCGTGACGCGATCCACGCGGTCATCAACCAGGGTCCTGGCGAGCTGCGCCTGCACCTCGGCGGCGCCGAGATCGGCGACGCGACGGGCCTCGGTGTCATCGTCCACCTCCACCGGCGCGCCACCCGCGCCGAGCGCCGGCTGCTGCTCGTCGACGCGAGCGACCGCACGACGCGCCTGCTGCGCGGGTGTCGGCTCGAGCGCATCCTCGCCCCGCGGCATCCGGCACCGGCGAGCCTGACTGTGGCGCCTCTCACCGCCTGAGCGCCTCCCCACCGCTGCACCCCGCCGCTACCGTCGAGCCATGTCTTCGACGGAGAGCACGCCGCATCCGGCCGCCCGGGTGACGCCCGACCGACCGTGGGTCATGCGCACGTATGCCGGCCACTCGAGTGCCGCTGCGAGCAACGCGCTCTACCGCCGCAACCTCTCCAAGGGGCAGACCGGCCTTTCCGTCGCCTTCGACCTGCCGACCCAGACGGGCTACGACCCCGACCACGTCCTCGCCCGCGGCGAGGTGGGCAAGGTCGGGGTCCCGATCAGCCACATCGGCGACATGGCAGCGCTCTTCGACGCCATCCCGCTCCGCGAGATGAACACGTCGATGACGATCAACGCGACGGCGATGTGGATGCTCGCGCTCTACCAGGTCGCCGCCGAGCGCCAGGCCGAGGCCGCCGGCGAGGACCCGGCCGCCTGGGTGCACGAGCTCGCCGGAACGACCCAGAACGACATCATCAAGGAGTACCTCTCTCGCGGGACCTACGTCTTCCCGCCCGCGCCGTCGCTGCGGCTCATCACCGACATGGTCACCTACACGGTGCGCGAGATCCCGAAGTGGAACCCCATCAACATCTGCAGCTACCACCTGCAGGAGGCCGGGGCGACCCCCGTGCAGGAGATCGCCTACGCCATGTCGACGGCGGTCGCCGTGCTCGACGCCGTGCGCGACTCGGGGCAGGTGCCGCCCGAGGAGTTCGCCAGTGTCGTCGCCCGGATCTCCTTCTTCGTCAACGCCGGCGTGCGGTTCGTCGAGGAGATGTGCAAGATGCGCGCCTTCGTGCAGCTGTGGGACGAGCTGACCCGGGAGCGCTACGGCGTGACCGACGCGAAGGCCCGCCGCTTCCGCTACGGCGTCCAGGTCAACAGCCTGGGCCTCACCGAGGCCCAGCCCGAGAACAACGTCCAGCGCATCGTCCTCGAGATGCTCGCCGTGACGCTCTCCAAGGACGCCAGGGCCCGCGCCATCCAGCTGCCGGCGTGGAACGAGGCGCTCGGTCTGCCGCGCCCGTGGGACCAGCAGTGGAGCCTGCGCATGCAGCAGGTGCTCGCCTACGAGTCCGACCTGCTCGAGCACGACGACCTCTTCACCGGGTCTGTCGTCGTCGAGGCCAAGGTCGCCGAGCTCGTGGCCGGGGCGAAGGCAGAGATGGCCCGGGTCGAGGAGATGGGCGGCGCCGTCGCCGCCGTCGAGTCCGGCTACATGAAGTCCGCGCTCGTCGCCTCCCACGCCGAGCGTCGACGCCGCATCGAGACGGGCGAGGCCGTCATCGTCGGGCTCAACCGCTTCGAGACCACCGAGCCCAACCCGCTCACGGCCGACCTCGACACCGCGATCCAGACCGTCGACGCCGACGTCGAGCACCACGCCTCAGAGGCCGTACGCGCGTGGCGCGAGACGCGTGACGCAGACCCTGAGCGCCGGGCGCGCGCCGCGGCGGCTCTCGAGCGCCTGCGCGCCGACGCGGCGACCGACGTCAACCTCATGGCGGCCTCGCTCGAGTGCGCCCGTGCCGAGCTGACGACGGGGGAGTGGGCCGCCGCCCTGCGCGAGCAGTTCGGCGAGTACCGCGCACCCACCGGGGTCTCCGGCTCGGTGGGCGTCGGCGCGAGCGAGCCCGGGGACGCCCTGTCCCACGTCCGTCGGCTCGTCGCGCGCACCGGCGACGAGCTCGGCGAGAAGCTGCGCATCCTCGTCGGCAAGCCCGGCCTCGACGGCCACAGCAACGGCGCCGAGCAGGTGGCCGTGCGGGCCCGGGACGCCGGGTTCGAGGTCGTCTACCAGGGCATCCGGCTGACTCCCGAGCAGATCGTCGCGGCCGCCGTCGCCGAGGACGTCCACCTCGTCGGGCTCTCGATCCTCAGCGGCTCGCACATGGAGCTCGTGCCCGAGGTCCTGCGTGGCCTGCGCGAGGCGGGTGCCGGCGACGTACCGGTCATCGTCGGAGGCATCATCCCCGAGTCCGACGCCGCCGCCCTGCGGGCCGCCGGCGTCGCCATGGTCTTCACGCCGAAGGACTTCGGCCTCAACGACATCATGGGCGAGATGGTGGGTGTGATCCGCGCCGCACGGGGTCTTGCGCCCCTCGAGTCCGCGCCCGTCTGAGCAGGCGTAGCGTCGCAGGTATGAGCGACCTGCAGTGCGCCGCGCGCGTCATCGTCGTCAACCCTCCGGCGCTCTCCGACGTCGCGTGGCTGGCGTCCGCGATCCACCTCGAGAAGGTCCAGGCGGTGTATGCCGCCGACGACGTCCCCGACACCGGCCCGGTCGAGTCGCTGGCCGACGACCTGGGCGTGCCCTCGCACCTCGGGCACGGCGACCTCCACGACGGCTCATCGGGCCTCGAGGAGCTCGTCGACCGGCACCGCGGCGAGACCGTCGTCGTCGTGCGCGGAGGGGAGGCGCCCGACCCGGTCCTGCTGCTCGTCGACGCCGACGGCGTCACCGCCCAACCGATCGAGGGCTTGTCCTGATGGCGTCGGCGGCGACCGCCGGGACCGTGGTCGCCGAGCTCGAGGCCGAGGTCTCGCCGGAGGCACTCGCATCGGTGCGCAAGCGCCTCGCCCCCGACGAGGAGGCGCTCGGCGTGCGGATGGGCACGCTCTTCGCCATCGCCAAGCGACACACGCGGCTCCCGCTCAGCGAGGTGCAGCAGCTGCTCGCCCGCCCGGCCTACGAGCCCCGGCTCGCGGCCCTCTGCATCCTCGACTTCAAGGCACGGCGCAAACGGATCGACGGTCACGGGCGCGGCACCCTCGCCCGGACCTACCTCGGCCACCACGACCGGATCACGACGTGGGACATGGTCGACCGGGCCGCGCCCCGCGTCATCGGCCTGTGGCTCGTCGGTCGTGACAAGCAGATCCTGCGCGACCTCGCGCTCTCGCCCGAGCCGCTGCGCCGGCGCACCGCCATGACGGCGCCGCTCGGCTTCCTCGACACCGACGACGTGGAGATCGGCTGGGAGCTCGCCGCCCAGCTCGCGACCGACCGGGATCCGTTGGTGCACAAGCCCGTCGGGATCTTTGCCAAGCACGCCGGTGAGCGTGACCGCGACCGGTTGGTGGCCTTCCTCGAGGAGCACGTCGAGGGGATGCCGCGCCCCGCCGTCCGGCTCGCCGTCGAGAAGCTGCCGCCGGACCTTCGCTCGCGCTGGGTGTGAGGGCCGGTGCGCCGGTGCGCCCGGGCGGCCACACGGCATACGCCCTCGGTGGGTCAGAAGAGGCGGGACTCCGCGTCGTCGATGCCCTTGAGGGCGTCGTAGTCGAGCACGACGCAGCGGATGCCGCGGTCCTCGGCGAGCGTGCGCGCCTGTGGCTTGATCTGCTGGGCGGCGAACACCCCGGTCACGGGCGCGAGGTGCGGGTCGCGGTTCATCAGCTCGAGGTAGCGGGTCAGCTGCTCGACGCCGTCGATCTCGCCGCGGCGCTTGATCTCCACGGCGACGCTCGTGCCGGCCGAGTCCTTCGCGAGGATGTCGACCGGACCGATGGCCGTCATGTACTCGCGGCGCACGAGCGACCAGCCGTGGCCGAGGGTGTGGATGTGCTCGGCGAGCAGCTTCTGCAGGTGCGCCTCGACGCCGTCCTTGACGAGGCCGGGGTCGACGCCGAGCTCGTGGTTCGAGTCGTGGAGGACCTCGTGGAGCAGGACGGTGAGGCGGTCCTCGCTCTTGGCGTGCTGGACCCGCCACACCGCGACGACACCCTCGCCGGCCTGGACCTCGTCCGGCTCGACCTCGGCCATCGTGCAGGGCGGCGACATCCAGTTGAGCGGCTTGTAGGAGCCGCCGTCGCTGTGGACGAGCACCGACCCGTCGGCCTTGACGACGAGCAGGCGGGTCGCGAGCGGGAGGTGGGCCGTGAGGCGACCGTCGTAGTCGACGCTGCACCGGGCTATGACGAGACGCACCGGTCCACCCTAGAGGAGGGGGCGTGGGCAGCGTCACGCCCTGGGCGGGTGTGGGCGGCGCACACCCTCTGCGAGACTTTCGCCCATGGCTCGTGAGTTCACCAAGGTTGGCGTCATCGGACTCGGCACCATGGGTGCCGGCATCGTCGAGGTCTTCGCACGCAACGGCATCGACGTCGTCGCGGTGGAGGTCACCGACGAGGCGGTCGAGAAGGGCAAGGGCGTCCTGCAGCACTCGACCGACCGGGCCGTCTCCCGCGGCAAGCTCGCAGCCGAGGACCAGGCCGCGCTGCACGCCCGGGTCCTCTTCACGAGCGACATGGCCGACCTCAAGGAGTGCCAGCTCGTCGTCGAGGCCGTGCCCGAGCACCTCGACCTCAAGAAGGACATCTTCGCCAAGCTCGACGCCATCGTCTCCGACGACGCGATCCTCGCGACGAACACGAGCTCGCTGCCCGTCACCGAGATCGCCGTCGCGACGATCAACCCCAAGCGCGTCGTCGGCATGCACTTCTTCAACCCGGCCCCCGTGCTCCAGTTCGTCGAGGTCATCAAGACCGTCATCACGAGCGACGAGATCTTCGAGGACGTCAAGGCGCTCGCCGAGCGGCTCGGCAAGAAGCCCGTCATCGTCGGCGACAAGGCCGGCTTCATCGCCAACGCGCTGCTCTTCGGCTACCTCAACCACGCCGTCGCGATGTACGAGAGCAAGTACGCCACCCGCGAGGACATCGACGCCGCGATGAAGCTCGGCTGCGGCTACCCCATGGGCCCGCTCGCCCTCATGGACCTCATCGGCCTCGACACCGCCTACGAGATCCTCGACACGATGTACAAGCAGGGCCGTGACCGCCTGCACGCGCCGAGCCCGATCATCAAGCAGATGGTCAGCGCCGGGCTCAAGGGTCGCAAGAGCGGTCGCGGCTTCTACACGTATGCCGCACCGGGCAGCTCGGCAGTCGTCGACGACGCCCTGACGCCCGCCGCCGCTGAGGACTCGACGTCCGGCACGCGCCCGATCCGGACGGTCGGCGTCGTCGGCTCCGGCACGATGGCCACGGGGATGGTCGAGGTCTTCGCCAAGGCCGGTCTCGACGTGACCTTCGTGGCCCGCAGCGACGCCAAGGTCGAGGCCGTCCGGGCCGCGCTCGCCAAGAGCCTCGAGAAGGCCGTCCAGCGCGGCAAGGCCACCGAGGAGGACCGCGACGCGGCGCTGGCCCACGTGCGTGGCACGACCCGCCTCGAGGACCTCGCGCAGGTCGACCTCGTCGTCGAGGCCGTCGTCGAGGACCTCACCGTCAAGCGGGCGCTCTTCGAGAACCTCGACGAGATCTGCCGCCCCGGTGCGATCCTCGCGACGACGACGAGCTCACTGCCCGTCGTCGAGTGCGCGGCCGCCACGAAGCGTCCCCAGGACGTCATCGGCATGCACTTCTTCAACCCGGCCCAGGTCATGAAGCTCGTCGAGGTCGTGCACACGGTCTCGACCGCCGACGACGTCGTCGCCACGGTGCGGGCGCTCTGCGCGACGGTCGGCAAGCACGCCGTGACGTGCGGCGACCGCGCCGGCTTCATCGTCAACGCCCTGCTCTTCCCCTACCTCAACGACGCCGTGAAGATGCTCGAGGCCAACTACTCCACGGCCGACGACATCGACACGGCCATGAAGACCGGCTGCGGGTTGCCGATGGGTCCGTTCGAGCTGCTCGACGTCGTCGGCCTCGACGTGTCGCTCGCCATCGAGCGCGAGCTCTACCTCGAGTTCCGTGAGCGCGGCTACGCGCCGGCGCCGCTGCTCGAACACCTCGTCACGGCCGGCTACCTCGGCCGCAAGACGGGGCGTGGCTTCCGCACCTACGCCTGACACCTACGCTGGAGCCATGCCCTCGCGTCGACGTCCCAGCAAGCACGCGCGCGAGCACGTGCCGCTCGACGTGACGCGGATCCATGGCGGCTCCACGCGTGAGGAGTCGTATGCCGGCACGCGCTGGACGGTGCGCTCGGTGAGCGGCGCGTCCGCCACCCGTGACTACCTGTGTCCGGGCTGCCAGCAGGACATCCCCCCGGGCCTCGCGCACGTCGTCGTGTGGCCGGCCGAGGGCGTGGGCGGGCTCGGGGACCGGCGGCACTGGCACACCGGCTGCTGGCAGAAGCGCGACGCCCGTCCGAGCGGCAACTCCTACCGCTGACGACTCGTCCGGTCGATGTGTCCACCGGTCGCCCGTGACCGCGGGATGCATCGAACCGCGTCGGGGCGTCAGGGCGTGAGAGCCTCAGGCGTCGAGGACGGGGGCGAGCTCGCGGGCCACGAGCCGCAGGGGGGCGGTGTCGCGCTGCGCCCGGGCGAGCACGATGGCTCCCTCGAGGGCGCAGAGCATGAGGGTCGAGAGGGCCTGCGCCCGTCGGGGCGTCCGGCCCATCGAGGCGAGGGCGTCGGTGATCGGGCGCTGCCACGTCTCCAGGGCCGATTTGGCAGCCTGCCGCACGGCCTCGTTGGTGTCCGCGCAGTCGACGACCGCGGCGGCGACCGGGCAGCCTCGTTCGAAGTCACGGACCGCGAGGTCGGTCGCCCAGTCGTCGACGATCGCTGCGAAGAGCCGCGCGGGGGTCGGCCGTCTCATCCTGGCGAGGTGCTCGTCGACCCGTTCGGCGGCCCAGGTGCCGGCCCACTCGAGGGCCTCGCCGACGAGCTGGTCCTTGCCGCCCGGGAAGTAGTGCTGGAGGGAGCCGCGCGGTGCGTCCGCCGCAACCACGACCTCTCGCAGCCCCGTGCCGGTGACGCCGGCCCGCCGCAGGCGCTGGGCGGTCTCGTAGACGATGCGCTCGCGCGGTCCGTGCGTGCTGGCTGACATGGCGCCTTCCGGTGCTCGACGTGGGTCTCGACTATGACACCTGTCATGCTCAGGCCGCTACTATGACAGTTGTCATATAGCGCGGGAAGGTCGGAGGCGGCAATGGAGACGCGAGTCGGGTTCATCGGTCTCGGCATCATGGGACGACCCATGGCCGCCAACCTGCGGCGCGCGGGTGTTCCTCTCTCCGTGTGGAACCGGTCTCCGGGTGGGGTCGCTGCGCTCGAGGGCCTCGGAGCCGTCGTGGGTCCCTCGCCGGCGGCCGTCTTCGAGGCGAGCGACGTCGTCCTGCTCATGCTGGCCCACGAGGCAGCGGTCGACGAGGTCCTGCAGCGGGGGAGCGCTGCGTTCACGCGGTTGGTGTCGGGGCGCACGCTCGTGCACCTCGGCACGACGTCGCCCGGCTTCTCTGCCGGGCTGGCCCGGGACGTCGAGGGGGCCGGGGGCGACTACGCCGAGGCACCCGTCTCGGGGTCGCGCATCCCGGCGGAGCGGGCGGAGCTCGTGGCCCTCGTCGGCGGGCGACCGGACGTCGTCGACCGCGTCGCACCGCTGCTCGCCGCGATGTGCCGCGAGGTCGTCCGGTGCGGCGAGGTCCCCGCCGGGACGGGCACCAAGCTCGCCGTCAACCTCTACCTCTGCACGATGGTCGCCGGGCTGGCGGAGGCCTTCCACCTCGCCGACCGTCTCGACCTCGACCTCGAGGTCTTCCGGCGCGCCCTCGACTCCGGTCCGATGGCGAGCGCGGTGTCGGCCGCCAAGCTCGCCAAGCTCGTGGCCCGTGACTTCGAGGCCCAGGCGGCCGTGCGCGACGTCCACACCAACACCCGGCTCATCGCCGAGGCGGCCCGGGCGGTCGGGGCGCACAGCCCGGTGCTTGAAGCGACCCGTGACCTCTTCCGCGAGACCGAGGCCGCCGGGCTGGGGGCGCTCGACATGGCGGCCGTCGTGACCGCGCTGGAGCGGCGGGACGCCGGCCGCCCGGGGTAGGGAGCGCCTCGTCGGGTCCCCGGCACACGGCATACGCCATCGGGTGGAGTCGGCGGCTAGTGCCGGCGCTGGCGGGGGACGAGGACCTCCTCGTAGAGCAGCAGCGCCCCTGCGGCGAAGGGGATCGCGAGCAGCGCGCCGAGGATGCCGAGCAGGGCTCCACCGGCGAGCGCGGCGACGACCGTCACGGCGCCGGGGACCGCGACGGTGCGCTGCATGATGCGCGGCATGACGGCGTAGTTCTCGATCTGCTGGTAGACGATGAAGTAGATGATGACGATGAGTGCCTTCTTGGGCTCGTCGAAGAAGGCGACGACGGCGACGACGGTCGCCCCGAGGGTGGCGCCGATCATCGGGATGAGCCCGAGGAAGCCGACGAGCACCGCCAGCACCGCGGCGAACTGGAGTCCGATGAGGCTCATCATGATCCAGGCGAAGAACGCGTTGATCGCGGCCACCGCGACCTGGCCGATGGCGTACGACCCGACCCGGCGCATCACCTCCTCGGCGAGCGAGACCGTGCGCGGGCGCCGGCTGGCGGGGACGAGGGCGTAGGCCGCCTGCTTGACCGCAGGGAGGGAGGCGAGGAAGTAGAGGGTGAGGACGAGGACGGTCAACCCGCTGAAGACGCCGGTCGCGATGACCTTGCCCGCGTCGAGGACGCCGCCGAAGACGCCGGCCCACAGGTTGCCGTCGGCGACGCGCTTGTTGACCTCCTCCTGGATGCGCTGGACGAGCTGGTAGCGGTGGTCGACGTCCTGCACCCACGGGTTCGCGAGGAGGTTGTCGAAGAGCCGTGGGGCGTTCGTGGCGAGCTCGCCGCCCTGGTCGGCCACGGGCGGGATGACGACCCATCCGACGAGCGCGAAGACGGCGAGCACGCCGAGGAAGACGATGGTGACGGCCCACCCCCGGCGCAGGTTGCGCCGGGTCAGCGCCTCGACGAGGGGGTTGAGGGAGAGCGTCAGGAAGAACGAGATGACGAGCAGCGTGATGACGGTGCCGAGCCGGCCGACCGCCTGCACGACGGCATACGCCGTGAGGACGCCGACGGCGCCCACGAAGCCGATGTAGAAGGGCGACTGGCGGTTGAACGGGGTGCCGCTCTGACCGAAGTCGCGCCGGCTGCCCTTGCCCCGCTTGCCCCCGCCGGTCCCCGACGGGGCCGGTGCGGTGGCGCCGGTCCCGTGGGGCCCGGCGGCGGCGCCGGGGGCGTCGGTCGGGGCGCGGGGTGGCGTGCTGCCAGCGGGCGTGCTGCCGGCGGGCGTGCTGGCGTCGGACGACCCCGCCCCGATCGGGAGCGTGGTCGAGAGGAGGTCGGGGTCGGGCGGCGCCTCGGGCGGCGCCTCGGGCGACGCCGGGGGCTCGCCGTACGCGGCTCGCGATGCTCGCTCGTCGAAGCCGAGGTCGCGGGCCCGGAACTCGTCCATCCGGGCGCGCTGGGCGCGGCGGTACGCCGTCCACCGTCCCCAGATGCTCACGTCCGCGAGCCTACGTCAGGCACTCCCCACGGGGTCGGGTCGCCCGTGGCGTGTCAGTGCGGGGGACGCCCTGCCGGGCGCCACGCCGCGCGCCGCCCGCGCGCCGTCCCGCGCGCGACCGTGTCCCGGGCGGGACGGCATACGGGTACGGGACGGGTGAACGAGAACACGACGACACCCGACCGGCGGGGTCGCTCGCACACCGACCAGCTCGAGGAGCACCCATGCCCAGCGTGACCCGCAGCTTCACCGTCCATCCCGCGCCCGCGGTCGTCATCGCCTACCTCAAGGACTTTGCGAACGCCGAGGAGTGGGATCCCGGCACCGAGTCGTGCACGCGCGTCGGCGACGGACCGGTCGCGGTCGGTGCGCGGTGGCACAACGTCTCGAAGATCGCCGGCGTCACGACCGAGCTCGACTACGAGCTGGCCGAGCTCACCGACACCCGGATCGTCCTCGTCGGGCGCAACGACAGCGCGACGTCGACCGACACGATCACCGTCCTGCCCTCGGGTGAGGGCAGTGAGATCACCTACCACGCCGAGCTCGACATGCACGGGCTCGCCAACCTCGCCGCGCCCGCGATGAAACTCGTCTTCGAGAAGCTCGCGAACGACACCGAGGAGCAGCTGACCCGGGTGCTCGAGTCCCGCTGACGCAACCGACGAGGGCCGGCCCACCGTGACGGCGGGCCGGCCCTCGTGCGACGGCTGCAGGGCGGCTACTGGTCGGCGAAGCGGTTGATCGCCGACTCGAAGCCCGCGCGCTTCTCGGGGTCGGTGACGCCGAGGCCCGGCTCGGGGGAGAGCGTCAGCACGCCGACCTTCCCCTGGTGGGCGTTGCGGTGGACGTCGAGCGCCGCCTGCCCCACCTCGTCGAGCGTGTACGTCTTGCTCAGCGTCGGGTGGATGAGCCCACGGTTGACGAGCTCGTTGGCCTCCCACGCCTCGCGGTAGTTGGCGAAGTGCGAGCTGACGATGCGCTTGAGGTTCATCCAGAGGTAGCGGTTGTCGTACTCGTGCATGTAGCCCGAGGTCGACGCGCAGGTGACGATGGTGCCGCCCTTGCGCGCGACGTAGACGCTCGCGCCGAAGGTCTCGCGACCGGGGTGCTCGAAGACGATGTCGACGTCGTAGCCGCCGGTCAGCTCGCGGATCTTCTTGCCGAGGCGCTGCCACTCGCGGGGGTCCTGCTCGGTGCCCTCGTCGTTCCAGAAGCGGTAGTCCTCGGCGTTGCGGTCGATGATGAGCTCGGCGCCCATGGCCCGGCAGATCTCGGCCTTCTCGGGCGAGGAGACGACGCAGATCGGCGTCGCGCCGCCGGCGAGGGCCATCTGCGTGGCGTAGGAGCCGAGGCCGCCTGACGCGCCCCAGATGAGCACGCGGTCGCCGAGCTTCATCGCGGCGCCGTTCTTGGAGATGAGCTGCCGGTAGGCCGTGCTGTTGACGAGGCCGGGTGAGGCGGCCTCCTCCCACGTCAGGTGGCCGGGCTTGGGCATCAGCTGGTTGGCCTTGACGATCGCGAGCTCGGCCAGGCCGCCGAAGTTCGTCTCGAAGCCCCAGATCCGCTGCTGCGGGTCGAGCATCGTGTCGTTGTGGCCCTCGGCGTCCTCGAGCTCGACCGACAGGCAGTGCGCGACGACCTCGGTGCCCGGCTTCCACTTCGTCACGCCGGGGCCGGTGCGCAGGATGACGCCGGCGAGGTCGGACCCGACGACGTGGTAGGGCAGGTCGTGGCGCTTGGAGAACTCCGACATGCGGCCGTAGCGCTCGAGGAAGCCGAAGGTCGAGACCGGCTCGAAGATCGAGGTCCACACGGTGTTGTAGTTGATCGCACTGGCCATGACGGCGACGAGCGCCTCGCCCGGCGCCAGCTCCGGCACGGGTACCTCGTCGATGTGCAGCGACTTGCGCGGGTCCTTGTCGCGCGTGGCGAGCCCCTCGAACATGCCGACCTCGTCCTTGTGGACGGTCGCCCCGCGGTACGTGGCGGGGATCTCGATGTTCGCGTAGGTCTCCTGGGTGCGGTCGCCGGAGAGGATGGCGTCGCGGATGGCCTGCATTGAAGGTCCTTACGTCGCAGCGTCATTGGTGGGTCGAGACAGAGTCGAACCCGTGCGGTGTGTCCCCGAACGTAGCGAGACGTGACCCGCGGGTAGCCGCTTCTGAGACGGCCACCACAGGTGACCTGGGTCACGGGATAGCGTCAACGCGTGCGACGGACGACGGCGGGTCTCGGCTGCTGGCTCGTCCAGCCGGTCTACCTGCTCGTCGAGCTCCTCGTCGCCGCCGGCGCCTCGGCGGCCTACAGCCTGCGCGACGACACGATCAGCGCGCTCGGGATGCTGACGTGCGCGCCCGGTCACGCGGGGTCGACGGTCGACGTCTGCTCCTCGGGCCATGCCGCGCTCGACGTGGCGTTCGTCGTCTTCGGCCTCTTGCGGGCAGCGGGCGCCGTGCTGCTGCGACCGCGTCTCGGCGCCGGGGGATGGGCGCTCGCCGCCGTCTGGCTGTGGGTCGCGTCCGCGCTCTTCGCTGCTGCCGTCGGGCTCGTGCCCGTCGACCAGCACCCCGGGTGGCACGGGGTCGTGGCGCTTCCCGTCTTCGTCCTCCAGCCGCTCGCCGTCCTCGTCACGGCCGAGGCGCTGCGGAGGTCACACGCCGTGTCACGGGGCGTCGCCGTTTCGGGTCTCGTGCTCGGCGGTCTCATGGTGGCCTCGGCTGCGGCGTTCGGGCTGCGTCTCGGGGACCCGACGTGGGTCGGTGTCCTCGAGCGCCTCGCCCTGTGGCCGACCTACCCGTGGCTGGCCGCCGTCGCCTGGGCGCTGCTCGGCGCCAGGAGGTCGGAGACGGTCGCGAAGGTGTAGCCGTCGACGCGGAGCCTGCGGATGATCGCTGCGAGCCGGTCGATGGTGATGAGCCGGTCGTCCGAGCCCGTGTCGTGGGCGAGGATGATCGAGCCGGGACGCACCTGCGACGCGATGTCCTCGACGATGCCGTCCGGGTGGCTGGCCACGAGGTCCTCGCGTGCCTGGGCCGACCACAGGACCGTCGTGAGGGTCGACTCGGCGGCCGCGAGGAGCGACGCCCCTCCGACGTGCCCGTAGGGCGGCCGGAAGAGCGTCGGCGCCACGCCGTACGTCTGCTTCATGAGCCGGGTCGTCCTCGTGATCTCGTCCGTGCACCGGGACCAGTCGAGCCGACCGAGGTCGGGGTGCTCGAAGGTGTGGTTCGCGAGCTCGTGCCGGCCGACGCTGTCGCGGTGCAGCGCGCCGTGGTCGCGCACGTTGCGCCCGAGGCAGAAGAACGTGGCCGGCACGTCCTCCGCCTCGAGCGCGGCCAGCACCCGTGGGGTCCAGTCGGGGTGCGGACCGTCGTCGAAGGTCAGCGCGACGCGGCGCTGATCGCCCGCACCCGCCCAGACGACCGAGGTGGCTGCCGCCGAGGGGGTGGATCGGTCGGGACGGACGGCGCTGACCGGGCTGCCGTAGAAGGGCAGCGGGGTGTTCTCGTCGAGCCGCTCCACGACTCGCACCGCCCCGACGGCCCCGGCGGCTCCGACGGCTGCACCGGCTGCCGCGGTCAGGGCCTGACGGCGTGTGACCTCCATGTCAGCCGATGCTAGGGCAGCCCGCCACGATCCTCGGGCGAGTCGGCACCACGCGTGCCACACTGGCGCCCGGTCGACGGGGAGGTCGACCGCGGGTCGAGGGAGGTGGACGTGCGGCGTGCCGTGGTGGGCGCTCTGGCTGCGGTCGTGATGGCCGGTGCCGGACTCGTCCCGCTGCTCGTCGCCGACGACCCGCTGCCGGTCCTGCGCAACGGCGCGGGCTGGCGCGCGACGTCCGTCCTCGCGCCTGCCGCGCTCGGCGACCGGCTCGTGGAGCCGCTGGCCGAAGCCCTCTGGCTCGTCGACGGCACGGTCCCCGCGGCCGGCGCGCGCACACGCGTCGCGGCCCAGGCGCTCCAGGACCTGCACGCCCTGACCCGACCGAACGGGGCCGTCGCGGCCGGCCCTGACGCCCCCTGGGCGTACGCGTGGCCACGGGACTCCGCCTTCGTCGCCGTCGCGTACGCCGAGACCGGGCACGTGGCCGATGCCGAGCGCGTCCTGGGCTTCCTCGCACGCGTCCAACGGCCCGACGGCGGCTTCGAGGCGCGCTACCGGCTGGACGGAACCGGTCCGCCGGACGACCGTCCTCGCCAGAGCGACGGCGCCGGGTGGGTGCTCTGGTCCCTAGAGCAGGTCAGGGTGGCGAGCCCCGGTCGGGTCCTGCCCGCTGGGCTGCGCGGACTGCGCGACCGGTCCTTCCGTTTCGTCCTGGCGCAGACAGCGGCGGGCACCCGCCTGCCCGAGGCGTCACCCGACTACTGGGAGGTGCCGGAGCGGCGGGTCACCCTCGGCACGGCGGCTCCGCTCGCCGCCGGGCTCGAGGCCGCGGCCGGGACCTTCGCGGCCGAGGCTGACACCGGGCGGGTGGACCTGGCCAGGCGGGCGGCTCGCGGGCTGCGGTCCCTGATCCGTGCGGAGTTCGGCCCCGCGTACGAGCGGCACGGGCGGTCCGGAGGGCTCGATGCGGGCGTCACCATGCTGATGCCACCCTTCGCTGCAGTGGGCGACGTGGCCGCGGAGCGTGCCTGGGAGCACTACCCGGTGCTGGCCCTGCGTGCCGGGGGTGGCCTCGCCCCCGGTGTCGAGTGGAAGGGCGACGGCGTCTCGTGGACGCCGGAGACCGCCATGGTCGCCTACACCGCGGCAGCCTCCGGACACCCTCTCGTCGCCGAGCGCTGGCTCACCTGGCTCGACGGGCACTGCACGTCGTGGGGGAGCCTGCCGGAGAAGGTCCTGCCGGACGGGAGCCCCGCAGGACCGGCGCCGCTCGCCTGGACCGCCGCCCTCGTCGTCCTCACCGAGGTCGAGCTGGCGGCGCAGCGATCGGGTGTGGACGCGACGTCAGTGTCCGGCGCGGGCTGACGGCTCGACGAGCTCGACGAGGACACCGCCCGCGTCCTTGGGGTGGATGAAGTTGACGCGGCTGTCGCTCGTGCCGCGCTTCGGGGTGTCGTAGAGCAGCCGGAGGCCGCGCTCGCGGAGCGTCGCGCACACGGCGTCGATGTCGGTGACGCGGTAGGCGAGCTGCTGGATGCCGGGGCCGCTGCGGCCCAAGAACTTCGCGATCGTCGACTCGGGAGAGAGCGGCGCGAGCAGCTGGATGCACGAGCCGGAGTCACCGACGCCCATCATCGCCTCGCGGACTCCCTGCTCCGCGTTCGTCTCCTCGTGGAGCATCCGCATCCCGTACGTCCCCTCGTAGAACGCGATGGCCGCGTCGAGGTCGGGGACCGCGATGCCGACGTGGTCGATGTGGGTGAAGAGGGGGTCGGGAGTCGCGCTCATGGTCCCAACGTAGGGCGGCGTGACGGCATACGGCTGCTGTATGCCGTGTGCGCTTGGTCATGCTCGTCGAGGGCCCTCGCGGGGTCGCGACTAGAGTTGACGGCGACATCCCCAATGACGTCGGAAGAGGCTTCACCCATGACTGCTGACCGTCCCACCTCCGTGATCGTCGCGGGCGCCCGCACCCCCATGGGTCGGCTGCTCGGCTCGCTCAAGGACTTCTCCGGGTCCGACCTCGGTGGCGTCGCCATCAAGGGGGCCCTCGAGAAGGCGGGCGTCGCCCCGGAGCAGGTCGACTACGTCATCATGGGCCAGGTGCTGCAGGCCGGCGCCGGCCAGATCCCGGCCCGCCAGGCCGCGCACGCCGCCGGCATCCCGATGACCGTCCCGGCCCTGACCATCAACAAGGTCTGCCTCTCCGGCATCAACGCCATCGCCATGGCCGACCAGCTCATCCGCGCCGGCGAGTGCGACGTCGTCGTCGCCGGTGGCCAGGAGTCGATGACCAACGCGCCGCACCTCATGACGAAGTCGCGCGAGGGCTACAAGTACGGCGACGTCACGATGCGCGACCACATGGCCTTCGACGGCCTCTGGGACGCCTTCACCGACCAGGCCATGGGTCTGCTCACCGAGCAGGCCAACACGGGCGAGCAGGCCTTCACCCGCGAGGAGCAGGACGAGTTCTCGGCGCGCAGCCACCAGCTCGCGGCCAAGGCGTGGAAGGACGGCCTCTTCGACGACGAGGTCGTCCCGGTGAGCATCCCGCAGCGCAAGGGCGACCCGGTCGTCTTCAAGAACGACGAGGGCATCCGCGCCGACACGACGACCGCGTCGCTCGGCGGCCTGCGCCCGGCCTTCAGCAAGGACGGCACGATCACGGCCGGCTCGGCGTCGCAGATCTCCGACGGTGCCGCCGCGGTCGTCGTCATGAGCAAGGCGAAGGCCGAGGAGCTCGGACTCACGTGGCTCGCCGAGATCGGCGCGCACGGCATGGTTGCCGGGCCCGACTCGACGCTCCAGCAGCAGCCCGCTCGCGCCATCGCCCGGGCCTGCGAGAAGGAGGGCATCACGCCCGCCGACCTCGACCTCGTCGAGATCAACGAGGCCTTCGCGGCCGTCGGACTCGCGTCGGCCAAGGAGCTCGGCATCGACGTCGACAAGGTCAACGTCAACGGCGGCGCCATCGCCCTCGGCCACCCGATCGGCATGTCAGGTGCCCGCATCGCCCTTCACCTCGCGCTCGAGCTGAAGCGTCGCGGCGGCGGTGTCGGCGCGGCTGCCCTCTGCGGCGGCGGCGGCCAGGGCGACGCCCTCATCGTCCGCGTGCCCGCGACCGCCTGATCGCCCGGGTCCTGCACCGCGTGGCGCGCCGATCCGTCGACGTCCCCGCCCTGGTCGAGTCGGCCAGGGCGGGTTCGCCGCGCGCCGTCGCCCGCCTCATCTCCCTCGTCGAGGACGGGCACGAGTCCCTCCGCGAGGTGATGGCGGCGCTCGCGCCGCATGCCGGCAACGCCTGGGTCATCGGTCTCACCGGCTCGCCGGGCGTCGGCAAGTCGACGACGACGACCGCGCTCGTCGGCGCCTTCCGCGAGCGGGGCCTGCGCGTCGGCGTGCTCGCGGTCGACCCGAGCTCGCCGTTCTCGGGCGGGGCGCTGCTCGGCGACCGCGTCCGCATGCAGGACCACGCCCTCGACCCCGACGTCTACATCCGCTCGATGGCCTCGCGCGGCCATCTCGGCGGACTGTCGTTCACGACGCCGCAGGCCATCCGGGTGCTCGACGCGGCCGGGTGCGACGTCGTGCTCGTGGAGACCGTCGGGGTGGGGCAGTCCGAGGTCGAGATCGCCGGGCTCGCCGACACGTCGGTCGTCCTGCTCGCGCCCGGCATGGGCGACGGCATCCAGGCCGCCAAGGCCGGCATCCTCGAGATCGGCGACGTCTTCGTCGTCAACAAGGCCGATCGCGACGGCGCCGACGCGACGGTCCGCGACCTGCGCCACATGATCTCGCTCGGCGACCGCACCGAGCCGGGTCTGTGGCGGCCTCCGGTCGTGAAAACCGTTGCGGCACAGAAGGTCGGCATCGACGAGGTGATGGAGGCGCTCGACAAGCACCGGGCGTTCGTCGAGGAGAACGGCGAGCTGGCACGGCGCCGCGAGCGTCGCGTCGCCGACGAGATCGAGACCATCGCGCTGACGACCCTGCGCGCCCGGCTCGGGCACGTCGGTGGTCACGAGGGCGTCGCCGCGCTGGCCCGTGACGTCATCGCCGGGCGCACCGACCCGTATGCCGCCGCCGACCGTCTCGTCGAGCAGCTCGGCTCCTGACCGGCGGGTTCGGGCTGACTGGCTCACCGCGACACCTGAAGCCAGGTGGCGCGGTGAGGCCCGCGGTCAGTGCCGGAGAGCTGCGCGGAGCTGATGTGTCGCGGGGGACCGCTCGCAAGGCCCGCGTTGGCGCGGAGGGAGCGGGCGGCATGCGGACGCGGGGGAGGCCTGCATGCGGCCGCGGCGAGCGCGCGGCGGACGTAAATGGATGGCGCCGAGGACGCGGCGGTGTCACCGTCGAGGCATGGACATCATCCCGCTCGACCATGACGACGACGTCATGCTCAAGGAGCTCTTCGGCGTGGCCACGCGCAGCGAGTCCGTCTCGCGTGTGCAGCCGATCCAGCGCACCGAGGACGAGTTCCTCAAGATGGTGCGCTTCTCGTTCCCCGGCGAGCGCGAGGAGAGCGTGGTCGCGGTCGTCGACGGCTCACCCGTCGGCTGGGCCCGCGTGTTCTTCCCCGAACGCGACAACCTGGACAAGTGCTGGTCGCACCTCGAGGTCGACCCGCAGCACCGCGGGCAGGGCGTGGGGACCGCCCTCGTCGACTGGATGGAGCAGCAGGCCCGGGCGGCAGGCCGGGACATGCTCCTGACCGAGGTCTTCGTGCCGGTGGGCGACCGCGAGTCGCACGCCGACCGCGAGTTCGCCCTCCGCCGTGGCTTCACGGTGTCGAGCATCGAGATCGTGCGCTCGCTCCCGCTCCCGGTCGCGGACGACGTCATGGCCGAGCACGAGCGTCGCGCCGCCGAGGCGATGGGCGACCTCTACGAGCTGACCGTCCACGTCGACGGCGTGCCGGACGAGCTGCGTCAGGGCGTCTGCGACGCGTCGAACCGGCTCATCCTCGACGCCCCCACGGGCGACGTCGAGTTCGAGCCCGAGTCGATGACCGTCGATGACTACGAGACGCTGCTCCAGCACCTGCGCGACACCGGTCGCACGATGGTCACGGCGGTCGCCGTGCACCGCGAGTCCGGCGTCGTCGCGGCCTACACCGACCTCTCCATCCCGACCGGGGACCCGCACGTCGTCTTCCAGTGGGGCACCCTCGTGCTGCCCGAGCACCGCGGCCACCGGCTCGGCATGGCCGTCAAGGTCGCGAACCTCGAGGAGCTGGCCCGCCTTGCGCCAGAACGGCGTTCGGTCCAGACGATGAACGACGAGCAGAACCCCTGGATGGTCCAGATCAACAAGGACCTGGGCTTCGCCATCATCGAGGAAGCACTGACGATGAGGAAGGCCTTCTAGGCCGAGCGGCTCGGTGGGGTGCTCGCGCGACGACGGCGGGGGCGGCATACGGTGAGGTCATGCTGATCGCCTTCTCCGTCGCCCCCACCGTCGCGGCCGACGACACCGGATCCGTGTCCGACGCCGTCGCCCGAGCCATCCGCGTCGTGCGCGACTCCGGTCTGCCGCACCGCACCGACGCGATGTTCACGACGATCGAAGGGGAGTGGGACGAGTGCATGGCTGTCGTCAAGCAGTGCTGCGACGTGCTGGCGGAGACCTCGCCGCGTGTCGGGCTCGTGCTCAAGGCCGACATCCGTCCCGGCTGGACGGGCGAGCTCGACGGCAAGCTCGAGCGGCTCGAGGATGCGCTCGGCCGTCAGCAGGATGACTGAGGGCGACTGGGCCCTGCGCCCGCTCGCACCCGAGGACTGCGACGAGCTGGGCCGGGTGCACATGGCCATCTGGCGCGACGCGTACGCCGACCTCATGCCGGCCGACTACCTCGCCGGGCTGAGTGACGAGCGCTGCGCGGACCGCTGGCGTGAGCGGGTCGCCCTGCCGCCGGACGCGCCCCAGCGCACCCTCGTGGTCGTCGATTCTGACGGCCGGCTCGCGGGTTTCGGCAGCGCCGGCCCCAGTCGCGACGAGGACGCACCCTCCGAGTGGGAGCTGTATGCCGTCAACCTCGCCCCGCACGCCCGTGGCACGGGCGTTGCCGACCGGCTCGTCGACGAGCTCCTCGGCGACCGCGACGCGACCTTGTGGGTCATCGAGGGCAACGCGAGGGCCAGGGCCTTCTACACGCGGCGCGGGTTCGTCGACGAGGGTGGGCGCGAGCTGCACCCGCCGACCGGCACCCCGGAGATGCGGATGGTCCGCCGCCTCGCCTGACGCGCGCAGGACAATCTGCGCATAACGGGCATAAGTCGCCGACCGTCGAGCGTGACCGGTCTGACATCGGCTCGTGTCGCTGCACGAACTGCGTCAGGAGTGTCCGCAAATGTCCTCGGCGAGCCGTTCCCGCGGATTGGGGATGCAGCACGGTCCGTGCGTATCGTGGGTCGCGGCCGAACGCGCTCGGCCTGTCCCCCWGCGTCACCGAAAGGCTTTTCCATGCCCCGCACCGCGACTCGTCGACGTGCTCTTGCCGCCGCGCTCGCCTGCGCTGCCATGCTCTCCGCCTGCACCGGCAACTCCGACGACGGCACCGCCGGGACCGGCGGCTCGGCGACCCCTGTGGTCGCGGCCGATGCCGCCGACACGACCGCCGCCTCCGCCGTCGGTGCCGCAGCGACGTCCTCGCTCGACGCCTCGGCCGCCGGCGCGGCTGCTCGCAGCAAGGCCTTCGTCGGGGCCGCCCTGCAGTCGGCGAACGCGTATGCCAAGACGCTGCCCGGGCGCACCGCCGCGGAGAAGGCCGACGCCGAGCTCGCCACGACCGGCGTCAAGGTGCTCGCGCTGTCCCGCGCCGGAGACGCCCCGGCGCAGATCCTCGCGCAGACGACGCTGAAGAAGACCGGTGCGGCCGTCCTCGTGCTGCTCGTCGGTGGCCAGTCCGGTGCGCCGTTCAAGGCGGCCGCCGTCACCCCGATGCTCCCGGACGCCAAGCTCGACGCCCTCGACCCGACGACCGACGGCTCTGCCGCCGTCGCCGACGGCAAGGGCCTGAGCGCCAAGCCGGACGACGTCGTCTCGGCGTTCGCCGCATCGGTGAAGTACCCCGACCCGACGGCGACCAAGGTGCTGGCCGACGACCCGCTCTCGGAGCAGCTGCGCCAGTCGGCCCGCGCGCAGTCGCAGGCCCTCAACAACCAGGGTGCCTTCACCCAGGAGCACGAGCCCAAGGGCGTCATCGGTGGCCTGCGCCTCAAGGACGGCAACGGCGCCATCGTCTTCGCCCACCTCGTGCGCAACGACGCCATCGCCATGCGGACCCCCGTCAAGCTCACCCCGGCGAAGGACCTGACGCTCCTGACCGGCATCAAGCAGATCACGACCGAGGCCAACCTCACCTCCAACGAGATCGTCGCCATCGTCATCCCTGCGTCCGGACAGGCGCGCATCGTCGCCGCTTCGGACCAGCTCGTCGCCGGCTCGGGTCGGTGAGGCAGGATTGATCTATGAGTCACCAGCCATTCACCGCAGCAGCACTTCGCGGTGCCGTCGACCTGTCATCGCTCAAGCGTCCGGCCCAGCCGGCTGGCCCCGCATCCGGCGCGGCCTCCACCTCCGCGGACGGTGCTGGCCTCGTCATCGAGGGCACTGACGCCACGATCCGTGACGTCATCGCGGCGTCCGACCGGCACCCCGTCGTCATGGTGCTGTGGTCGCCGCGGCTCCAGGAGTCGGCCGACTTCGTCACGACCCTCGGTGCGGTGGCCCGCCGCTACGCGGGCCGCTTCCAGCTCGTCACCGTCGACGTCGACGCGAACCCCACGATCCTGCAGGCCTTCCAGGTCCAGGCCGTGCCGGTTAGCTTCGCCTTCGTGCAGAGCCAACCCGTGCCGCTGTTCGAGGGCGCGCAGCCCGAGGCCCAGGTCACGGCCGTCATCGACCAGGTGCTCCAGCTCGCGGCGCAGCACGGGGTCACCGGCACCGTCACGGTCGGGGACGAGGCCGAGGCACCGGCCGACGAGGCCGAGCAGGAGCAGCCGCTGCCGCCACTGCACCAGAAGGCCTTCGACGCCATCGAGGCGGGCGACCTCGACGGGGCCGCCTCGGCCTACCGCGAGGCCCTCGCGCAGAGCCCTGCCGACACCGACGCCAAGCTCGGACTCGCCCAGGTCGGGCTCATGCAGCGCACCCAGGGGGCCGATCTCCAGGCCGCCCGGGCCGCTGCGGCCGCCGCGCCGACCGACGTCGACGCGCAGATCCTCGTCGCCGACCTCGACCTGCTCGGAGGTCATGTCGAGGACGCCTTCATGCGGCTCATCGACACGGTTCGCGTCACGGCAGACGCCGACCGCAACACGGCGCGTGAGCACCTCGTCGAGCTCTTCGAGGTCATCGGCGTCACCGACGAGCGCGTCGCGAAGGCACGCAAGTCCCTCATGAGCGCCCTGTTCTGAGGCTCTGACACGAAGCGGGCCATCCTCCACGTCGGAGGGTGGCCCGCTGTGCTGTGTGGGTGCCGTCGCGTGCCCGGCGGTGTCAGGTGGCCGACGTGGCGACGAGCGCGTCGGCCAGCCGTGTGACGACGTCGTCGGCCGTGGCACCGACCGAGTCCGTGCCGTCGACCCACAGGCCCCAGTGCGGCGTGGCGGGGTCGGCGCCGTCACGGACGACGACCACGTGGATCGGCTCGGGCTCGACGAGGTCGAGGAAGTCCTCGAGCCGGTCACCGAGCGCGTCCTCGGCGACGACCGCGTCGAGGCCCTCGAGCTGGTAGGTCTCGGCCACGGCCAGGGCCGCTGACCAGCGCAGCAGCCGCCTCTGCAGCTGTTCCGACGTCGGCGGCTCGTCCCACCCGGGGACGGCGCCGCTCGTGACGGCCGCCTCGAGTGCCGCACCGTCGACGACGACGGCCCGTTGGAGACGAGCAGCCACGGCCGACGCGAGGGCGGCCCGAGCGTCGGCGCGGGCCGCCGTCACGAGCACCAGACGGCCCCGCGGACCAGACTCGTCGAGCTCGCTCATCCGCCGAGGGCCGCCGACACGACGTCCTTGGCCTCGGCCTGCACCCGGGCGAGGTGCTCGGCGCCCTGGAAGGACTCGGCGTAGATCTTGTAGACGTCCTCGGTGCCCGACGGGCGCGCGGCGAACCACGCGCTCTCGGTCGTCACCTTGAGACCGCCGATCTTGGCGCCGTTGCCCGGGGCCTCGGTCAGCTTGCCTGTGATCGGCTCTCCCGCAAGGGTCTCCGCCGTCACGTCGCTGGGGGAGAGGGCCCCGAGCTTGGCCTTCTCCTCACGCGACGCCGCCGCGTCGATGCGGGCGTATGCCGGGTCGCCGTGTCGCGCTGTCAGCTCGGCGTAGTGCTGGCTGGGCGTCCTGCCGGTCGCGGCGAGGATCTCGGACGCCAGGAGGGCGAGCAGGATGCCGTCCTTGTCGGTCGACCAGACCGTGCCGTCCTGGCGCAGGAAGCTCGCTCCGGCGGACTCCTCCCCGCCGAACCCGACCGAGCCGTCGAGCAGCCCGGGCACGAACCACTTGAAGCCCACGGGGACCTCGAGGAGCGTGCGACCGAGGTCGGAGGCGACGCGGTCGATCATCGAGGAGGACACGAGGGTCTTGCCGATGGCGGTCGTCGCGGGCCAACCCGGTCGGGCCCCGCCGTAGAGGTACTGGATGGCCACGGCGAGGTAGTGGTTGGGGTTCATCAGGCCGGTGTCGGGCGTGACGATGCCGTGCCGGTCGGCGTCGGCGTCGTTGCCCGTCGAGATGTCGTAGGCGTCCTTGGCGTGGATGAGCGAGGCCATCGCGGACGGCGAGCTGCAGTCCATCCGGATCTTGCCGTCCCAGTCGAGGGTCATGAAGGCCCACTGCGGGTCGACGCGCGGGTTGACGACGGTGAGGTCGAGCCCGTGCCGTTCACCGATCTCGCCCCAGTAGGCGACGGACGCGCCACCCAGCGGGTCGGCTCCGATGCGCACGCCGGCCTCGCGGACCCGGGCGAGGTCGACGACGTTCGGCAGGTCGTCGACGTAGGTGCCCATGAAGTCGTAGGAACCGGCCTCGCCGCGGGCCTGCTCGAAGGCCACGCGGCGGACCTCGCGCAGCCCACCGCGGATGAGGTCGTTGGCGCGCTCGGCGATGACCGACGTCGCGTCGGTGTCGGCCGGGCCGCCGTGCGGCGGGTTGTACTTGAAGCCGCCGTCGGCCGGCGGGTTGTGCGACGGCGTGACGACGATGCCGTCGGCCAGTCCGCTGGCGCCCGAGGCCTTGCCGCGGTTGGCGCGGAGGATGGCGTGCGAGACGGCCGGGGTCGGGGTGAACCCGTCGCGGTCGTCGACGAGCACCTGCACACCGTTGGCCACGAGCACCTCGAGCGCCGAGCGCCAGGCGGGCTCGGACAGCGCATGCGTGTCGCGGCCGATGAAGAGCGGCCCGTCGAAACCCTGCGAGACGCGGTAGTCGACGATGGCCTGCGTCGTGGCGAGGATGTGGTCCTCGTTGAACGCCGTGCGCAGGCTCGACCCGCGGTGTCCCGACGTGCCGAACGCGACCTGCTGGTCGGGGTCGTCGACGTCGGGGTGCCGGTCGTAGTAGGCCCCGACGAGGGCGTCGACGTCGACGAGGTCCTCGGCCTGTGCGGGCTGACCGGCGCGCGGGTGGGTCATGAGGGGTCTCCGTTCGGGGTCGGGTCGGCGTCGCTGCTCGCGAGGGTCCCGGACACGACGGCCGGGACGGAGGGCTCGTCGACGGGGACGAGCCAGACGGTCGACAGGCGCGGGACGGTGAGGTCGGCGGCATACGGCTGCTGGTGCCAGGCCTCCTCGCGCGCCTCGACGACGGTGCCGGTGCTGCTCGGGGCGTCGGGGTGGTAGCCGGCCGTGTCGAGGACGACCGTCCACCGCCCGCCGCGCGGCAGCCCGATGCGGTAGGACTGCTGCGTCTCGCCGCTGAAGTTCATGACGCACGCCACGACCGGGGCGTCGGTCGCCCGGTCGCCCGTGCCGAAGCGCAGCCACGAGAACGTGTTGTGGGCTGCGTCGTCGGCCTCGAGCCACTCGAAGCCCGAGCGGTCGGAGTCGAGCTCCCACAGCGCCCGGTTGCCGCGGTAGATGCCGTTGAGGTCCTTGACGAGGTTGTGCACGCGGTAGTGCAGCGGCTGCTCGAGCAACCACCAGTCGAGGCTGCGGCCCTCGGACCACTCGGACTCCTGGCCGAACTCGCAGCCCATGAAGAGCAGCTGCTTGCCGGGGTGGCACCAGAGGTAGGCGAGGAAGGCGCGAAGGGTCGCGACCTGCTCCTCGCGCGGGCCCCGCGACTTGCGCAGCAGCGAGCCCTTGCCGTGGACGACCTCGTCGTGGCTGATCGGCAGCACGAAGTTCTCGTCGAAGGCGTACATCAGGGAGAAGGTGAGCTTGCCGTGGTGGTAGCTCCGGTAGATCGGCTCCTCGCCGAGGTACTTCAGCGAGTCGTTCATCCAGCCCATGTTCCACTTGAAGCCGAAGCCGAGACCGCCCTCGTTGGTCGGCTTCGTGACGCCCGGCCACGTCGTCGACTCCTCGGCGATCGTGACGATCCCGCCGACCCGCTTGTAGGCGGTGCCGTTCGTCTCCTTGAGCAGCTCGACGGCCTCGAGGTTCTCGCGGCCGCCGTCCTTGTTGGGCACCCAGGCCCCGGCGTCGCGGGCGTAGTCGAGGTAGAGCATCGAGGCCACGCCGTCGACGCGGAGGCCGTCGAGGTGGAACTCCTCGAGCCAGTAGATGGCGTTGGCGACGAGGAAGTTGCGCACCTCGGGCCGGCCGTAGTCGAAGATGTTGGAGCCCCACTCGGGGTGCCAGCCCTTGCGGGGGTCCGGGTGCTCGTAGAGCGGCAGGCCGTCGAAGCGGGCGAGGGCCCACTCGTCGGTGGCGAAGTGCCCGGGCACCCAGTCGAGCAGGACGCCGATGCCGGCACGGTGCAGCTCGTCGACGAGGAAGCGGAAGTCGTCGGGCCGGCCCCAGCGCGAGCTCGGGGCGTAGTAGCCGGTCACGTGGTAGCCCCACGACGGGACGTACGGGTGCTCCATGACGGGCAGGAACTCGACGTGCGTGAAGCCGAGGTCGCGCACGTAGTTGACGAGGTGCTCGGCCAGACCGCGGTAGCCGAGCTCCTGGCGCCACGAGCCGAGGTGGACCTCGTAGATGCTCATCGGTCCCTGGTGGGCGTTGCTCGTGCGGCGGCGCTCCATCCAGTCGTCGTCGCGCCAGTCGTAGTGGGTCTCGGTGACGATGGCGGCCTGCTTGGGCGCGACCTCCGTCATCCGCGCCATCGGGTCGCTCTTGAGCCGGACGAGCTCGTCGGGGCCGCGCACGGCGAACTGGTAGTTCATCCCCTCCTGGGCGCCGGGCAGGAAGAGCTCCCAGATGCCGCTCTCGCCGAGCGCCCGCATCGGGTGCGAGCGGCGGTCCCAGTCGTTGAAGTCGCCGATGACGTGGACGGCCTTGGCGCGCGGCGCCCACACCGCGAACGACACGCCCCAGACGTCGCCGAGCGGGCCGGGGTAGTGGCGCACGTGCGCGCCGAGGACGGTCCACAGCTGCTCGTGGCGGCCCTCGTTGATGAGGTGGCGGTCGATCTCGCCGAGGGTCGGGGCGAAGCGGTAGGGGTCGTCCTGCTCGTGCTCCACGCCGTCGCCGTACTCGACGAGGAGGCGGTAGTCGTGGGTCGTGCCGAAGTCGGGCGAGGTCATCGACCAGATGCCGTCACGGACGTGCTGCAGCTCGACCCGCTCGCCCGAGTCGAGACGGGCGCCGACCCGTGTCGCGAACGGGCGGTAGGCGGTGATCGTCAGGCCGCCGGGCCCGACGTGGTGGCCGAGCAGGTCGTGCGGCTGGCCGTTGCGGCCCTGGAGGAAGGCCGTGATGGCGGCGTCGTCGAGGGAGGGACCGTGGGCGGTCTCGGTGGTCATGGCGTGCCTTCCTCGGTGGTGAGTCGCTCGACGGCGCCGAGCGGGATCGGCAGCCACGAGGGCCGGTTGCGGGCCTCGTAGACGACCTCGTAGAGCGCCTTGTCGAGCTCGAGCGCGCGGGTCAGTGCCTGCGCGTCGGCGTCGGGCGCCCCTGCGACGGAGGCGTACCCGTCGAGGAAGGCGGCCCGGCAGGCCGCCGCCCAGGCGGTCGCGTCGACCGGTGACTCGGCCAGCGCCACCGAGCCCGCGGCGTAGTCGAAGGAGCGGAGCATGCCTGCGACGTCACGCGCCGTGAGGTCGGGGAGTACGCGTTCGGCGAGCGGGCGCAGGGGCTCGCCCTCGAAGTCGAGGGCCACCCACCCGCGCTCGGGCACGTCGAGGACCTGGCCGAGGTGGTAGTCGCCGTGGATCCGCTGCAGCGACGGCCAGTGCACGTCGCGCACGGACGCGACGACGCGCCCGACGGCGGCCGAGCGGGAGGCGAGGTCGGGCACGAGGGCCACGGCGGCGGCATACCGCTGGCGCATCGACGCGACGACGGCCTCGCGCGCCTCGGGCGTCACCTCGTGCGTGCCGAGAGCGTGCGCGAGCGCCGTGTGGATCTGGGCGGTGACGACGCCGAGGTCACGGGCCCGGTCGGTGAAGTCCGTGCCCGACGCGGCGGCGACG
Source organism: Terrabacter sp. P2_E3 (assembly GCF_056403915.1). Taxonomy (NCBI): domain Bacteria; kingdom Bacillati; phylum Actinomycetota; class Actinomycetes; order Micrococcales; family Intrasporangiaceae; genus Terrabacter; species Terrabacter sp. P2_E3. The sequence continues at coordinate 88,575 of NZ_JBFUEN010000006.1, read as the reverse complement.
AGTGCGACCCGCCACGCGTCCTCGACCCCGGGGATGAACTCCTGCGCGAAGGCGAGGTGCCCGTGCATCGTCGTGCCACCGGTCGGGGCGTCCCAGGCACCCGACAGGTGGCCGATGGCCATCGGCACACGGTCGGAGCCCTCCTCCGTCAGGGCGGACTGCACGACGACGTCGGGGTTGTCGCCGTCCTGGAGGGTGCGGAAGACCTTGACGATGACCGGCTCGGCCGGGCCGCCGTCAGGAGCGGTCATGCGGCAGATGACCGACGTGTTGGACTGCTCGCCGCTGAGCACCGTCGACGACGACACCGAGCCGTCGGCGTGGCCGGTCGAGGAGCCGGTGGCGAGCGCGTTGCTGCCGACCGAGGCCTGCGCCTCGTCGGAGGCGCCGCCGCCGAGGATCGTCGCCATGAGCTGGCTGACGTAGACCGGGTCGTGCGGTCCGTCGTAGACCCACCGTGTGCCGAGGACGCTGTGCTCCATCGTGCCGAGCAGCGCGTGCTCGGCGCCCTCCAGAGGGGCCGAACGGTAGGTGAGGGGCACCTGGTAGACGACGGCCGGGGCCACGGCCTCGTCGGCGAGGAGCAGCGTCTCGCAGCCCACCTCGCCCTCGGGGTCCTCGAAGCGGAACCCGCCGACGCGGCGCAGCTGCGGGACGTGGCCCTTGCCGTGGTACCACCGCTGGTGCGGCATCCACTCGGTGACCATCTCGGTCTTGGTCGGCACGATCGACGCGCCCTTGTGCACGATGGCCATCAGCCGCGGTCCTCCCCGCCCCGCACGCGGAGCCAGAAGAAGTCGCGCGAGCCGAGCGTCAGGGTGACCCGTCCGTCGCTCGCCACCCACGGGAAGCCGCTGCCGCCGAAGAGGTCGATGAGCTCGCGGCCGGCGAGCTCCTCCGGCAGCTGGATCGTCGCGGCCTGGGGGCGGCTCGAGAGGTTGTTGACGCAGAGCACGGCCTCGCCGGGCTCGTTGCCGTCGGCCTCCAGGGTGCGCGTGAACGCGAGGATGGACTCGTTGTCGGCCTCGACGACGGTGAAGTCGCCGAGCCCGAAGACCGGATGCCGTCCGCGGATCTGGAGCATCCCGCGCACCCAGTGCAGGAGCGAGGCCGAGGAGGCCATCTGCGCCTCGACGTTGATGTTGTTGTAGTGGTAGACGAGGCTGCTGATGACGGGCAGGTAGAGCTTGCCCGGGTCGACGCTCGAGAAGCCGGCGTTGCGGTCGGGGGTCCACTGCATCGGCGTGCGCACCGCGTCGCGGTCGGTGAGCCAGATGTTGTCGCCCATGCCGATCTCGTCGCCGTAGTAGAGGCACGGCGACCCCGGCAGCGAGAGGATCAGCGCGTGGATGAGCTCGATCTCGGGCCGTGAGTTGTCGAGCAGGGGAGCGAGCCGGCGGCGGATGCCGACGTTGGCACGCATCCGGGGGTCGGGGGCGTACCAGCCGTACATCGCGGCGCGCTCCTCGGGCGTCACCATCTCGAGCGTCAGCTCGTCGTGGTTGCGCAGGAACGTGCCCCACTGGGTGCCCGACGGGATGGCCGGCGTGTCCGCGAGCACGTCGATGATCGGGGCGGCGGTCTCCTCGCGGAGCGAGTAGTAGAGCCGGGGCATGACCGGGAAGTGGAAGCACATCTGGCACTCCGGCGCCTCCTCGGTGCCGAAGTAGTCGACGACCTCGGCGGGCGGCTGGTTGGCCTCCGCGAGCAGGATCCGGCCGGGGTACTCGGCGTCGACCATGGCGCGCAGCTTGGCGAGGAACTCGTGCGTCCTCGGGAGGTTCTCGCAGTTCGTGCCCTCCTCCTCGAAGAGGTAGGGGACCGCGTCGAGACGGAAGCCGTCGATCCCGAGGTCCATCCAGAAGCGCACGATGTCGAACATCGCCTCCTGCACGGCCTCGTTCTCGAAGTTGAGGTCGGGCTGGTGGCTGAAGAAGCGGTGCCAGAAGAACTGCCGCCGCACCGGGTCGAAGGTCCAGTTCGAGACCTCGGTGTCGACGAAGATGATGCGGGCGTCGTCGTAGCCGTCGTCGGTGTCGGACCAGACGTAGAAGTCGCCGTAGGGCCCGTCGGGCTCGGCACGGCTCGCCTGGAACCACGGGTGCTGGTCGCTCGTGTGGTTCATGACGAAGTCCGTGACGATGCGGATGCCGCGGGCGTGGGCCTGCGAGACGAGCTCGGTGAACTCCGGCAGCGTGCCGAACTCGGGCAGGACCGCCTTGTAGTCGGCGATGTCGTAGCCGCCGTCGCGCAGCGGAGACGCGTAGAAGGGCGGCAGCCAGAGGCAGTCGACCCCGAGCCACTGAAGGTAGTCGAGCCGGTTGATGAGACCGGTGAAGTCACCGGCGCCGGAGCCCTTCGAGTCGGCGAAGGCGCGGACGAGCACCTCGTAGAAGACCGCCTTCTTGAACCACTGCGGGTCGTGCTTGAGGCCGGGCTGGGACAGGTTGAGGCCCTGCATGCGTCAGTGGCTCCTCACGTGGATGATGTGGACGGGTTCGGAGTCGGGACCGAGCCGCACGAAGTTGTCCTGGCGCCACTCCCACGTCTGGTTCGTGATGTGGTCGTGCGCGTCGAACGTCGACCACGTGGCCATACCCAGTGCCTCCATGTCGAGGTGCACCCACGTCTCACGCGTGGCGTGCGGGTCGAGGTTGGCGATGACGAGGACGGTGTCGCGCTCGCCCGTGGCCCGGTCGACGACACGGGACTTGCTGAAGACCATGACGTTCTCGTCGTCAGCCGCGTGGAAGCGCAGGTTGCGCAGCCAGTGCAGCGCGGGGTGCCAGCCGCGGATGTCGTTGAGCCGCTTGAGGTACCAGGCGAGCGAGCGGCTCTCGAGGGGGCCCCCCGGCTCGTAGAGGTACCACTGGCGGTCCTTGTACTCGTACTTCTCGTTGTCGAGCTGCTCCTCGGCCCCGGGACGCGCCACGTGCTCCATGAGCTCGTAGCCGGCGTAGATGCCGTAGGTCGGGGCCATCGTCGCGGCGACCGCGGCGCGCAGCTTCCACGCGGTCGGGCCGCCGTACTGCATGTAGGGCGTGAGGATGTCGTGCGTCGTCGGCCAGAAGGCCGGGCGCATGTACGCCGACCCGGTGTCCTCGCCCGCGAGCTCGGTGCCGTACTCCTCGAGCTCCCACTTCGCGTTGCGCCACGCGTAGTAGGTGTAGCTCTGCTGGAATCCGGCCTTGGCGAGGTGGTGCATCATCGCCGGCTTGGTGAAGGCCTCGGACAGCCAGATGGTGTCGGGGTGGTCCTGCGCGACATCGGCGATCAGCCACTGCCAGAAGGCGACCGGCTTGGTGTGTGGGTTGTCGACGCGGAAGATGCGCACGCCGTGGTCGAGCCACACCTGGATGACCCGGCGCACCTCGGCGTAGGACCCGGCAGGGTCGTTGTCGAAGTTGAGCGGGTAGATGTCCTGGTACTTCTTCGGCGGGTTCTCGGCGTAGGCGATGGTGCCGTCGGCCCGCGTCGTGAAGAGGTCGGGGTGCGTCTGGACCCACGGGTGGTCGGGGGAGGCCTGCAAAGCGACGTCGAGGGCCACCTCCATGCCGAGCCGTCGCGTCTCGGCGACGAAGTGGTCGAAGTCCTCGAACGTGCCGAGGTCGGGGTGGATCGCGTCGTGTCCGCCGTCGGGCGAGCCGATGGCATAAGGCGATCCGGGGTCGCCGGGCTGGGCCGTGAGGGTGTTGTTGCGCCCCTTGCGGGCCGTCGTCCCGATCGGGTGGATCGGCGTCAGGTAGACGACGTCGAAGCCCATGTCGGCGATGGCGGGCAGGCGCTCGGCCGCGGACCGGAACGTGCCCGACACCCACTCGCCGGTCTTCTCGTCGCGGTGGGCGCCCTCGGACCGGGGGAAGATCTCGTACCAGGCGCCGTAGAGCGCGCGCTCGCGCTCGACGAGCAGGGAGTATGCCGGTGACGCCGACACGAACTCCCTCAGCGGCACGAGGGCGGCGAGGCCGGCGATCTCCGGCGAGGTCGCCGCGCCGAAGCGGTGCGCGGCTGGGGCCCGGTTGTCGGCCAGGGCGACGACGCCCTTGTCGATCTCGGCGGCGTCGACGCCGAGGCCGCGGACGGCCGTGGCGAAACGCTCGAGGACGCGGACGCCCTCGGCGCACATGAGGTCCTCGTCGACGCCGGCGGCGATCTTGATGCCGGCGTCGTGCACCCAGGTCGCGTAGGGGTCGGACCAGCCCTCGACGCGGTAGGTCCACCAACCCTCGCGGTCGGCGACGACGGTGGCGGCCCACTCGGACAGGCCGGGGTTGACGCTGTGCATGGCGAAGTAGTGGTCGGTGCCGTCGGGGTCCGTGAGCACGGCCGTCGCGTTGACGGCGTCGTGGCCCTCGCGGAAGACCTTGGCCCGGACGGTGAACTCCTCGCCGACGACCGACTTGGCCGGGCGGGTCCCGCCGTCGACGAGCGGACGCACGTCGCTCGCGGGGATGCGTCCCATCGGGAGCGCGTCACCCGGCATGCCCTCGACGGTCGGCGGGGCGCTCACGGGGTGGTCGGGGGCGAGGTGGACGGCTCCTGCCTCGGTGTCGTCGACGAACGCGGTGTCTGCGGTCGGGGTGGCATCGTCGCGTCGTGGTGCTTGGGGGGCGGCGTTGCGCACACGGTTCGGCTTGCTGGAACGGGGCTTCTTCGCTGAGCCAGTCACGTGATCGACCGTATCGAAGTTGCAGCGTTTGGCCCATGACGCGCCGAGGCCCCGTCCGATGGGTGAAACCCCGCTGCAAGGGTTGCAAGAAGCCGTCATCGCGACCCCTATGCTGTCCCCTTGTGAAGGCCATCCGTCGCTTCAGCGTCCGTACCGTCCTGCCGAGCCGCATCGAGGGACTCGGCGTCCTCGCGAGCAACCTGCGCTGGTCCTGGCACCCGCCGACCCGCGACCTGTTCGAGAGCATCAGCGCCCGCAAGTGGGCCCAGGCCGGTGAGGACCCCGTCAAGCTCCTCTCCCGCCTGTCCTCCGACGAGCTGGCCGCGCTGGCCGCCGACGACGAGTTCGTCGGCAGCGTCGTGGCCGCCAACGAGGACCTGCACCACTACCTCTCGGACGAGCGCTGGTACCAGTCGTGGAGCCGCGAGCGGGAGGCCGCCGGCAAGGCCGCCCCCGCCGCGATCGCGTACTTCAGCCCGGAGTTCGGCATCACGTCCGTGCTGCCGCAGTACTCCGGCGGCCTCGGCATCCTCGCCGGCGATCACCTCAAGACCGCGTCGGACCTCGGCGTGCCGATCGTCGGCGTCGGGCTCTTCTACAAGACCGGCTACTTCAAGCAGTCGCTCAACCGCGACGGGTGGCAGGTCGAGACCTACCCGGTCCTCGACCCCGACGGCCTCCCGCTGTCGCTGCTGCGCGAGGAGGACGGCACGCCCGCCGTCGTCACCGTGAGCCTGCCCGCGGGCCGCCAGCTGCACGCCCACGTCTGGAAGGCGCAGGTCGGTCGCGTGCCCCTGCTGCTGCTCGACTCCGACGTGCCCGGCAACGACGAGCAGACCCGCAAGGTCACCGAGTCGCTCTACGGCGGCGGCGGCGACACCCGCCTCGAGCAGGAGCTGCTCCTCGGCATCGGTGGCGTGCGCGCCCTGCGTCTGTGGTCCCGCCTGTCCGGCGACCCGACGCCGGAGGTCTACCACACCAACGAGGGCCACGCCGGCTTCCTCGGCGTCGAGCGCATCACCGAACTGGTCCGCGACCACGGCCTGACCTTCGACGAGGCCCTCGAGGCCGTGCGCGCGGCGACGGTCTTCACGACCCACACGCCCGTGCCCGCCGGCATCGACCGCTTCGACGCCGCGAAGATCAACCTCTTCTTCGGCGGCGCCAACGCCATCCCCGGCGTGCCGGTCGAGCGCCTGCTCGCCCTCGGCGCCGAGGACTACGAGGGCGGCCAGCCGGGCATCTTCAACATGGCCGTCATGGGCTTGCGGCTCGCGCAGCGCGCCAACGGCGTGTCCCAGCTGCACGGCGTCGTGAGCCGCGAGATGTTCGACGGCCTGTGGCCGGGCTTCGACGACGTCGAGGTCCCGATCTCCAGCATCACCAACGGTGTCCACGCCCCGACGTGGGTCGACCGGGCCGTCTACGACGTGGCCCGCAAGCACCTCGGCACGACCGACATCTCGGGCGAGAACGCCTGGGAGCGCATCGACGAGGTGCCCGCCGATGCCGTGTGGTCGACCAAGCGCGTCATGCGCGAGAAGCTCGTCGCCGACGCCCGCCGTCGCGTCAAGGCCTCGTGGCAGAAGCGTGGCGCGAGCGACGCCGAGCTCGGCTGGGTCGAGGACATCCTCGACCCCGACGTGCTGACGATCGGCTTCGCCCGACGTGTGCCGACCTACAAGCGCCTCACCCTGATGCTGCGCGACCCCGAGCGCCTCAAGCGTCTCCTGCTCCACCCGGAGCGTCCCGTGCAGCTCGTCATCGCCGGCAAGTCGCACCCGGCCGACGAGACCGGCAAGCGCCTCATCCAGGAGATGGTCCGCTTCGCCGACGACCCCGAGGTGCGCCACCGCATCGTCTTCCTGCCCAACTACGACATCGCGATGGCCCAGCACCTCTACCCGGGCTGCGACGTCTGGCTCAACAACCCGTTGCGACCGTTCGAGGCGTGCGGCACGTCGGGCATGAAGGCGGCCCTCAACGGCGGCCTCAACCTCTCGATCCTCGACGGCTGGTGGGACGAGTGGTTCGACGGTCGCAACGGCTGGGCGATCCCGACCGCAGACGGCGTCGAGGACGCCGACCGGCGTGACGACATCGAGGCCTCGGCGCTCTACGACCTCATCGAGAACGACGTCGCCGCGAAGTTCTACGACCGGGACGCCGCGGGCCTGCCGCAGGGCTGGATCGACATGATGACCCACACCCTCAAGACGCTCGGCCCGAAGGTCCTCGCGAGCCGCATGGTGCAGGACTACACGGAGCAGCTCTACAGCCCCGCGGCCGGAGCCGGTCGCTCCGTGTCCGGGTCGGAGTTCGCCGGCGCCAAGGACCTTGCCGCCTACAAGACGAAGATCCGCAGCGCCTGGCCCAAGGTCAAGGTCGAGCACGTCGAGCCCTCGGGCCTGTCGGACTCGCCGCAGATCGGCGACGTCCTCGACCTGCGCGCCTACGTCGCCCTCGACGGGCTCACCCCCGACGACGTCGAGGTGCAGCTCGTCCACGGACACGTCAACGACGTCGACGAGCTGTGGGGCATGGAGGTCGCCCCGCTCGCCCTCGTCGAGTCCTACGCCGACGGCCGGCACCAGTTCGCCGGCTCGCAGCCGCTGCGCCGCACCGGGTCCTTCGGCTACAGCGTCCGCGTCGTCCCGAAGCACCCCGGGCTCGCCGGCCCGGCCGAGCTGGGGCTCGCGCGCAACGCCTGAGGCTCGTCGACCGAGAGCCCGGACCCCGCTGGGGTCCGGGCTCTCGTCGTCCGCGGACGTATGCCGGGTGGCAGGGTCCCGACCTCAGCCGGCGGTCGAGCGCCAGACGTGCATCGACGCGGCCTCCATCGCGACCGCGGTGCCCGCGTCGGCTGCCCCGGCCGGGGTGGCGGGCCGATCCTGCGCGCTGTCCCAGAGCAGCTCGTAGGCCGTGGCGCCCGGCGCCTTCGGCAGCGTGACCTCGGCCTTCTGGGCCGACCCGTTGACGACGATGAGCACCGACTGCTGGTCGAGTCGCGCACCGTCGTAGAGGGCCTGGAGGACGTGGGCGGCGGGGCCGTCCCAGCGGTCCCCCATGGGGTGCCCGTCGGATGCGAACCACGCGAGGTCGGTCGAGCCGTCCGCATGGATCTGCCTGCCGGAGAAGAACGCCCGCTGCCGGAGCACGGGGTGCTCGTGTCGAAGGCGGACGAGGTGCCGCGTCGTCTCGAGGAGGTCGTCCTGCCAGGGCTCGAGGTCCCACGACATCCAGCTGATCTCGTTGTCCTGGGAGTAGGGGTTGTTGTTGCCGCGCTGGCTGCGACCCACCTCGTCGCCCGCGTTGAGCATCGGCACGCCCGTCGACAGCAGGAGCGTGCCGAGCAGGTTGCGGATCGACCGGCGTCGCGCTGCGGTGATGTCGGGGTCGTCGGTGCGACCCTCCACGCCGTGGTTCCACGACCGGTTGTCGTTGGACCCGTCGGCGCCGCTGTGGCCGTTGGCGCCGTTGTGCTTGGTGTCGTAGGTCGTGAGGTCGGCGAGCGTGAAGCCGTCGTGGGCCGTGACGAAGTTGACCGAGGCGATGGCGCCGCGGTCGTGGCGGTCGAAGAGGTCCTGTGACCCCGCCAGGCGGGTCGCCAGCTCGCGGACGCCGTGGCCGACCCCTCCCGACGCGGAGGCGGCGAGGTCGCGCAGCCAGAAGGTCCGGGTCGCGTCGCGGTAGCGGTCGTTCCACTCCGAGAACGGGGGCGGGAACTGGCCCGTGCGCCAACCGTGGATGCCGAGGTCCCACGGCTCGGCGACGAGCTTGGCGCGGGACAGGACGGGGTCGGTGCGCAGGGCCACGAGGAAGGGGTGGTCGCGGTCGTAGCCATCGTCCTTGCCGCGGCCCAGTGCGACGGCGAGGTCGAAGCGGAAGCCGTCGACGTGGCACTCCTGCACCCAGTAGCGCAGCGAGTCGAGCACCATCTTGGCCACGACCGGGTGCGTGAGATCGAGCGTGTTGCCGCACCCCGTGACGTCGATGTCGCGGCCGCGACCGTCGACGCGGTAGTACGCCCGCTGGTCGAGCCCGCGCCACGAGAGCGTCATCCCCTCGCGGGCGTTCTCGGCCGTGTGGTTGTAGACGACGTCCAGGAGCACCTCGATGCCGGCGGCGTGCAGGTCCTTGACCATCGTCTTGAACTCGTCGAGGGCGCCCTGCGGGTCGGCCGTCGCCGCGTACGCGGCGTGCGGCGCGAAGAAGCCGAGCGTGTTGTAGCCCCAGTGGTTCGTCAGGCCGCGCAGCACGAGGTCGGGCTCGTGGGTGAACGTGTGGACCGGAAGGAGCTCGACCGCGGTGACCCCCAGCCCGAGCAGGTGGTCGACGAACGCGGGGTGGGCGAGGCCGGCATACGTCCCGCGCAGCTCCTCGGGGACGCCCGGGTGCAGCTGGGTGGCGTTCTTGACGTGGACCTCGTAGATCAGCGACTCGGTGAGTGAGCGCCTCGGGAAATCGTCTGCACCCCAGTCGAACTCGTCCTCGACGATGACGCAGCGAGGCAGGTGCGGGGCCGAGTCGCGGTCATCGCGCACCCAGAGGTCACCGCGCAGGTCCGGGCCGACGTGGTGGGCGTAGACGGCGGGGTCGAGGAGCACCCCGCCCTCGATGGCCCGGGCGTAGGGGTCGAGGAGCAGCTTGGCCGGGTTGTGCAGCAGGGACCGGTCCGGGTCCCAGTCGCCGTCGACGCGGAAGCCGTAGCGCTGCCCGGCCCCGACCCCGGGCACGGTGTCGAACCACGTGCCGTGCGCGCGATGCCGGAGCGGCACCCGGCGCTCGGTCTCGGCGCCGTCGGCGGCGATGTCGAAGAGGCAGACCTCGACGGCCCTGGCGTGGCCGGCGTAGACGGAGAACTGGGCTCCTTCGGCGGTGAGCCGGACCCCGTGCTCGGGAGGCAGGTCTGGCGTCGCGGGAGGGGGCGGGCACATGTGTCTGAGCGTAGGGGGTGGCCGATCGCACCCCCGGGCCGGATCGACCTCGTCGCGCAGGCTCGTTACGGTTGGCGCATGACCGATCCGACTTCGCTGCCCAACTTCATGCCGAGCGCGCCCGACGCCGGCCCCAACGGAGCCCCTGTCAGTGACGCGCCCGTGCGTGACCGCATCCTCGACGTGCTCAAGGGCCTCGGCATCGAGGCGAGCATCGACGGGGACGGCGACCTCGAGTTCGCCATCGTCGACGACCAGGGCACCAGCACGACCCTCTTCGCCCGCATCGCCGAGGGAGACCTCGCCCTCGTCCGCTTCTTCGGCCAGTGGCAGCTCGCCGAGCCCGTCTCGTCCGATCGCAACGAGCGCCTCGCCCGCTGCAACGACCTGACGATGCAGCTCAACATCGTCAAGCTCTCCCTCGTCCAGGAGAGCCTCGTCGTCTCGGCCGAGCACGTCGTGACCCCGAACGCCGACCTCGACATCCTCGTGCCGCTGTCGGTCAACCACATCCTCCAGAGCGTCGGCTTCTTCTTCCAGTCCTGGCTGCCGATGGACGACGCGCCCGCTCCCGGCGACGCCTGATGGGTGAGTTCGTCCGGCTCGAGGTCGAGGACGGCGTCGGCACGATCCGTCTCGACCGGCCGAAGATGAACGCCCTCAACGTCCAGGTCCAGGAGGAGATCCGCGAGGCCGCCGCCGAGGCGACCGCGCGCACCGACGTCAAGGCGGTCATCGTCTACGGCGGTGAGCGGGTCTTCGCCGCCGGGGCGGACATCAAGGAGATGCAGACGATGTCGTACACCGACATGGTCGAGCGCTCCGGTCCGCTCATGAGCTCGATCAGCGCCGTGGCGCGCATCCCCAAGCCGGTCATCGCCGCGATCACCGGGTATGCGCTCGGTGGAGGCTGCGAGCTGGCGCTCGCGTGCGACTTCCGGGTCGTCGCCGACGACGCGAAGCTCGGCCAGCCCGAGATCCTCCTCGGCATCATCCCGGGCGCCGGCGGCACGCAGCGCCTCTCGCGGCTCGTCGGAGCCTCGCGCGCCAAGGAGATCATCTTCAGCGGCCGCTTCGTCGACGCCCAGGAGGCGCTCGCCATCGGCCTCGCCGACAAGGTCGTGCCGGCCGCCGACGTCTACACCGCCTCGCGTGAGTGGGCCTCGACCTTCGTCGGCGCCGCGTCGTATGCCGTCCGCGCCGCCAAGGAGGCCATCGACCGTGGTCTCGAGGTCGACCTCGAGACCGGGCTGGAGATCGAGCGCCTGCTCTTCGCCTCCCTCTTCGCGACGAAGGACCGGGAGATCGGCATGTCCTCGTTCGTCGAGCACGGCCCGGGCAAGGCGCAGTTCGAGGGTCGATGACCCTCACCCGTACGCCGCTCGAGGCGGACCCGCGGCGCCCGTGCCGGTGGGTCCGCCTCGGGCGTCTCCGGGAGCTCGTGGAGACTTGGCGGTGACCGCCGTGCCGGGGCGCGGGCCCCTCGACGTCCTCGTCGTCTACGTCCCCGTCGGCGACACCGACGCAGTGCTCGGGGCGCTCTTCGCCGCCGGGGCCGGGGCGGTCGGCGACTACCGCGAGTGCGCCTTCGTCACCCGCGGCACGGGACAGTTCCGGCCGGTCGAGGGTGCGACCCCGACGATCGGCGTCGTCGGCGACCTCGAGAAGGTCGCCGAGAACCGCGTCGAGCTCGTCCTCGAGCGGAGGCTGCGGGCCGACGTCGTCGCTGCGCTCCGGGCCGCGCACCCCTACGAGGAGCCGGCCTTCCACGTCCTCGAGACCGCCGACGTCGACCCGGCCTGACGGTTCGGCGCCCAGGTCGGTATGACGTCCGGCGCAGGAACTGCGCCATGGCGCGGTCTCGTGCACGGCGGAGGTGGGTTCGGCGCAGGAACCGCGCCGCGGCGCGGTCCGGCTCAGGAGGTCTTGAAGCCGCCGTTGCTGTGGAGCAGCTGGCCGTTGATCCAGCCGCCCTGCTCCGAGAGCAGGAAGCGCACGAGGTCGGCCGTGTCGCGCGGCGTGCCGAGCCGGCCGGCCGGGGTGTCGGCGGTGCCGAGCGCCCGGATCCGGTCGTCCATCCAGCCCGTGTCGATCGGACCGGGGTTGATGACGTTGGCCCGCACCCCGCGGTCCGCCAGCTCGACGGCCGCCGCGATGACGATGCGGTCGAGGGCACCCTTGCTCGAGCCGTAGGGCAGGTTGTGCGCGGTGTGGTCGCTCGTCAGGGCCACGACGTGGGCGGCGGCAGGCCCGACGGGCTCCTGGACCGGCAGCCGCTCGGCCACGGCCCGGATGAGGAGCCACGTCGCGCGGGCGTTGACGGCGTAGTGCCGCTCCCAGCTCTCGAGCGAGGTCGTGAGGATCCCGCTGTCGACCGACTCGCAGTGCGACATGACGAGGCCGGTCACCGGTCCGAGTCGCTCCGTCGCCGTGGCGACGAGGGCCTCGGGGACAGCCGGGTCCGAGAGGTCGCCGGGCAGCAGCTCGACGCGACTACCCAGGGCTCGGCACTCGTCGGCGACGGCTGCGGGGTCGTCGGTGCCGCGCTCGTAGCCGAGCCGATCGTCGTAGGGCTGCCAGTGCCCGAGGGCGAGGTCCCAGCCGTCCGCGGCGAGTCCGAGGGCGAGCTCGGAGCCGATCGAGCGACGCCTGCCGACCCCGGTGACGAGGGCGACCCGGGGGCGCGTGGACGGGACGGGGGAGGCGGACGACATGGCGCCCATCCTCCGCAGTTCGGACAACCCTCGACAACCGGTTTTGCCTCGTCCCAGCCCTCCCGGCAGGCCCGCCGGGTGCGCGCGGACGACGGGGGACGGCATACGCCAGGGGTCTGGTGGTGAGCGTCACGCCAGAGGCGTGCGGACTGAGCGGGCGCTCAGTGAGAGGATGGACGGCAGTGCCGGAGCGACCTCCGGCAGTTCCATGAGCACCACCACCAGCAACGGAAGAGGACGTTCACCCATGAACATCGTCGTCTGTGTCAAGTACGTGCCGGACGCCCAGGCCGAGCGCACGTTCAACGCATCTGACAACACGACCGACCGCGAGAACGTCGACGGCCTGCTGTCGGAGCTCGACGAGTACGCGGTCGAGGAGGCCCTCAAGATCGTCGAGGCCGGCGAGGGTGAGGTCACCGTCCTGACGGTGGGCCCCGACGCCGCCGCCGACGCCATGAAGAAGGCTCTGCAGATGGGCGCCGACAAGGGTGTGCACGTCAACGACGACGCCATCCACGGCTCCGACGCGATCGCGACCTCGCTCGTCCTCGCCGAGGCCATCAAGAAGATCGGGGACGTCGACCTCGTCGTCACCGGCATGGCCTCCACCGACGGCACCATGGGTGTCGTGCCCGCGATGCTCGCCGAGCGGCTCGGCCTGCCGGCCGTGACGTTCGCGTCCGAGCTGACCGTCGAGGGCACCACGGCGACGATCCGCCGCGACGGCGACGCCTCCACCCAGACGATCACGGCCACGCTGCCGGCGCTCGTGTCGGTCACCGACCAGATCAACGAGCCGCGCTACCCCTCGTTCAAGGGGATCATGGCCGCGAAGAAGAAGCCCGTCGAGCAGTGGAGCCTCGCCGACCTCGGCGTGGACGCCGCGCAGGTCGGCCTCGACGCCGCGTGGACGAAGGTCGAGTCCTTCGCCGCCCGTCCGCCGCGCTCGCAGGGCGAGATCGTCGCGGACGAGGGCGATGGCGGCAGCAAGCTCGCCGCCTTCCTCACCGAGCGCAAGTTCGTCTGACCTGCCCCTGACCTTCCCAGCCAGCAAAGGAGATCCGCACCATGGCTGAAGTACTCGTGCTCGTCGACCACGTCGAGGGCAAGGTCCGCAAGACCACGTCCGAGCTGCTGACGATCGCCCGCCGCCTCGGCGAGCCGTCCGCCGTCTTCGTCGGCCCCGGTTTCGACGCCGCCAAGGAGACCCTCGCCCGCTTCGGCGCCGAGAAGATCTACCGCGTCGAGTCGCCCGAGGTGCTCGAGCACCTCGTCGTCCCCCAGGCCGAGCTGCTCGCCCAGCTCGTCTCCTCGACGTCCCCGGCCGCGGTCCTCGTGCCGTCCTCGCCGGAGGGCAAGGAGATCGCCGCCCGCCTCGCCGTCAAGACCGAGTCGGGCCTCATCACCGACGCCGTCGACGTCCAGGCCACTGGTGACGGCAGCGGTGGCGTCGCGACGACGCAGTCGGTCTTCGCCGGCTCCTACACCGTGTCGGCCACCGTCACGAAGGGCACGCCCATCGTCGCCGTGAAGCCCAACTCGGCCACCCCCGAGGAGGTCGCGGGTGCGGCCGCCGACGAGGTCGTCGACTTCACCCCGTCCGACGCCGCCAAGGGCGCGAAGATCACCGAGTCCAAGCCGAAGCAGGCCAGCGGTCGCCCCGAGCTGACCGAGGCCGCCATCGTGGTCTCCGGTGGGCGTGGCACCGGCGGCGACTTCTCCAAGGTCGAGGACTTCGCCGACTCGCTCGGTGCCGCCGTCGGTGCCTCGCGTGCCGCGGTCGACGCCGGGTGGTACCCCCACACCTCGCAGGTCGGCCAGACCGGCAAGCAGGTGAGCCCGCAGCTCTACGTCGCGTGCGGCATCTCCGGTGCCATCCAGCACCGCGCCGGCATGCAGACCTCCAAGACGATCGTGGCCGTCAACAAGGACAACGAGGCCCCGATCTTCGAGCTCGTCGACTTCGGCGTCGTGGGCGACCTCTTCAACGTCCTCCCGCAGGCGACCGAGGCGATCACGGCCGCCAAGGACTGACCGCCCCCGTCGGGCCGAGTGCCCGACGCCGCACGACGGCGGCCCCCGACCACGAAAGGTCGGGGGCCGCCGTCGTGCGAGCACGAGGCCGACCCTCAGGCCGCCTCGGAGTCGAGGTCGACCCGCGACGACAGCCGGATCCAGCTCTCGAGCCGCTGCCGGTTGAAGGCGTATGCCGAACGCCCCGTCCCGAGGGTCCACCATCCTCCGCGCAGCGCCTCCGACGGCAGGCGCACCGGTCGCCCCTGCCCGTGACGCCACTCGAGCCGTCCGCTCGACGACACGCGCCGTACGTCGCGCCGGTCGATCGTCGTCGTCATGAGGGTGTTGTGCACGCGCAGGCGCTTCGTCCCGAGGTCGATGCGGGCCGACCACGCCCGCCAGGCGAGGGCGAGCGCGAGGGCCAGGCACACGGCATACGTCATCGTCGCGGGCAGCGACGGGACGAGGCGCACGAGCAGGCGGGCCACGAAGTAGCCGATGGCGGGACAGGCCAGGGCCGCGACGGCCCGGTGGCCGGCGGGCGCGCGCAGCCGGCTGCCGCCGGTGCCCTCGTGCCTGCCACCCATGGGGCCGATCATAGGCAGACCGGCCCCACGGGTGGGGTGGACGGGCGATGCGTGTGGTGCTGGGTGCGCCCCGGCGTCAGGGACGGATCGCGGTGGCCGCCGCCACGACGTCGACGAGGCCGTGACCCTTGTCGAACGACGTCGTACCGTTGCCGGCCGGGTCGCTGACGTAGGCGGCTCCGTCGGCGTACTTCCAGGCCGTCGCCTTGATGGCGGCCTCGACCTGGGCCGGCGTCGCGCTCGGGTTGGCCTGGAAGAGCTGGGCGACGATGCCCGAGATGTGCGGCGTCGCCATCGAGGTGCCGCTGATCGTGTTGTAGTCGCCGTTGTTGCGCGGGTCGCCGCCCGTCGTGCAGATCGGCAGGTAGATCCGGCACGACGACGTGATGCCCTCACCCGGCGCCGAGATGTCGGGGTAGGAGGCGAACTGCCCCGAGCGGCCGCGCGAGCTGAAGTCGCTGACCGTGCCGCCCCGGGTGCCGGTGTCCTGGTCGTTGTACGACGCGACGGAGATGATGCCGCCCGTCGGGTCCTGGCCGGGAGGGTTGGAGAGGTTGGCGGACCCGTCGCCGCCGTCGTTGCCGTTGGCCCAGACCGAGACGACGCCCTCGCCGACGAGCGCGCGCTGGAGCTTGACCGTCGCCGAGTTCGGGTCGAACTCGCCGCCGCCCGTCGGTCCGTAGGAGTTGCTCGTGACCTTGATCGGCGGGCAGGTGCTGGCCGGGACGCCCGCGCCGCAGGGCGCGGCGTGGTGCTCGAGGACCCAGTTGAGCGCCGAGTCGGCGCCGACGATGAGCAGCACGGCGCCGGTGCTGAGGCTGACGATGCTCGCGCCGGGGGCGGCCCCGTGCATCTTCGTGCCGTCGGACAGGGTGACGTCGCGCCCGGCGACGATGCCGGAGACGTGCATGCCGTGACCGCCTGCGGCGAGCAGGTCGGTGTTGAGGCTGCCGGCGTCGACGGGCTGGCAGGGGAGCAGCTCGAGCGGGTCGCACACCATCTTGAGGTTCTTGACGACGGCCGAGGTGCCGTCGGCGTTCTGGAGGAACGGGTGCGTCGGGTCGACCCCGGAGTCGATGACGGCCACGCTGACACCGGAGCCGTCGAGGGCCGTGCCGTTCGCCCCCGTGAGGGTCGCCCGGGCCTCGGAGCCGCGGGTGGCCGTGTTGGACGTCGACAGAAACATGTCGATGGGCTGGTTGCCCTCGACGTACGTGACGCCGGGGACGGAGCGCACGGCGTCGATCTGCAGGGGGAGCCCGGCCGCGACGACGACACCGATCTTGTCGTAGGTGTCACGGACCGTGAGCCCGGACGCGGTGGCGGCCCGGCGTGCGGCCCCGATGTCCGTCGCGTGGACGAGCACCGTCGTCGGCGTGACGGCGGACAGGGTCGACCAGTGCTGCGCGAGCCACGTCGACAGCGGTGCGCGGGCCTGGCCGGTGCCCAGCAGGCCGGCGGCGGCGCCGGACGGCGCGGACTGCGGACCGGACGAGGCCGGCGACGCGGCGGCGACGGTGGCCGAGGTCAGGGCGGTGGCTGCTGCCAGGGTGACCGTTCCGAGACGGAGGCGGCGTGAGGCGGTCAATCGCATGAGATCCCTCTCTGCTGGGCCACCCCACGTCAGTGGAGGGTGGCGACGTGACTGGCCAACGAGGGGGCGCGGTGTGAGGTTACGCACGGGTAGCCGGCGGGACGGCATACGCCATCGCCCACGGGAGTGGGTGGACGCCTCGTCCTGCGGCCGTCCGGCCGGGGTGTCCGGGCGTCCTAGAATCGGTGGGTGACTGCCTATCTCGACCATGCGGCGACCACGCCGATGCTCCCCGCCGCCGTCGCGGCGATGACGGAGCAGCTGGCGGTCGTGGGCAACGCCTCGTCCCTGCACCGCACGGGTCGCGCCGCGCGCCGGGCCGTCGAGGAGTCGCGCGAGAGGATCGCCCGCTGCCTCGGTGCGCGACCCTCCGAGATCGTCTTCACCTCCGGCGGCACGGAGGCGGACAACCTCGCCGTCAAGGGCACGTACTGGTCCCGCCGGGATCGCGACCCGGCGCGGGTGCGCCTCCTCGTCGGCGCCACCGAGCACCACGCCGTGCTCGACTGCGTCGACTTCCTCGTCGCGCACGAGGGTGCCAAGGTGACGTGGCTCGACTGCACGCCCGAGGGTGTCGTCGAGCCCGCGACCGTGCGCGCCGCCATCGAGTCCGACCCCGACTCGGTCGCCCTCGTCTCGGTGATGTGGGCCAACAACGAGGTCGGAGCCGTCCAGGACGTCCGTGCCATCGCCGACGTGGCGCACGAGTTCGGGGTGCCGTTCCACACCGACGCCGTGCAGGCGGCCGGGCACCTGGCCGTCGACTTCGAGGCGAGCGGCGCCGACCTCATGTCGGTGACCGCGCACAAGCTCGGCGGTCCCATCGGCGTCGGCGCCCTCGTGCTGCGCCGTGACGCGAAGCTCGTCCCGCTGACGCACGGCGGCGGGCAGGAGCGGCAGGTGCGGTCCGGCACCCTCGACACCCCGGCCATCGTCGGCTTCGCCACCGCGCTCACCGAGGCCACGGCCTCGATCGAGGCCGAGTCGGCGCGGCTCGTCGCGCTGCGCGACGACCTCATCGAGCGCGCCATGGCGATCGCCCCGGACATCCGGCCGTCCGG
The DNA here is from genome assembly GCF_056403915.1 of Terrabacter sp. P2_E3. Classification (NCBI taxonomy): domain Bacteria; kingdom Bacillati; phylum Actinomycetota; class Actinomycetes; order Micrococcales; family Intrasporangiaceae; genus Terrabacter; species Terrabacter sp. P2_E3. The sequence goes on along the minus strand of NZ_JBFUEN010000006.1, from coordinate 70,994 downwards.
GGTCTGGCGCCGTGGCGACGGCGTGAGCCGGCTCCCCGGCAACGTGCACCTGCTCGTGCCCGGGTGCGACGGTGACTCCCTGCTCTACCTGCTCGACGCTGCAGGGGTCTCCTGTTCGACCGGGTCGGCGTGCCAGGCCGGCGTGCCCCAGCCCAGCCACGTGCTGCTCGCGATGGGGGTCGCCGAGAGCGACGCCCGGGGCGCCCTGCGCCTGACGCTCGGGCACACCTCGATCCAGGCCGACGTCGACACGTTCGTCGACGCGCTGCCCGCTGCCATCGAGCGCGCGCGCCGCGCGCGGGAGGCGACCGCGTCGTGAGGGTCGTGGCGGCGATGAGCGGTGGCGTCGACTCGGCGGTCGCCGCCGCCCGCATGCTCGACGCCGGTCACGAGGTCGTCGGCGTCCACCTTGCCCTGAGCCAGAGCGCGGCGACGCTGCGCGAGTCGGCGCGCGGCTGCTGCACCATCGAGGACGCCGGCGACGCACGTCGGGTGGCCGACGTGCTCGGGATCCCCTTCTACGTCTGGGACATGGCGGCCCGCTTCAAGCGCGACGTCGTCGACGACTTCCGCGCCGAGTACGCTGCCGGGCGCACGCCCAACCCGTGCCTGCGCTGCAACGAGAAGATCAAGTTCGCCGCGCTGCTCGACAAGGCGCTGGCCCTCGGCTTCGACGCCGTGGCCACGGGTCACTACGCCCAGGTCGTCGAAGCGGAGGACGGGAACGGGGGAGTGCGGCGCGAGCTGCACCGCGCCGTCGACATGGCCAAGGACCAGAGCTACGTCCTCGGCGTGCTCGACGCCGACCAGCTGGCCCGGTCGTTCTTCCCGCTCGGTGACACGACCAAGCCGCGGATTCGCGAGGAGGCGGCCGAGCGGGGCTTCTTCATCGCCAGGAAGCCCGACAGCCACGACATCTGCTTCATCGCCGACGGCGACACCAAGGGGTGGCTGACGCGCGAGCTCGGCGAGGCCCCCGGAGACATCGTCGACACGTCCGGTGAGGTCGTGGGCCAGCACGCCGGGGCCTTCGCCTACACGGTCGGACAGCGCCGCGGGCTCGCCCTCTCGCGGCCCGCCGCCGACGGCGAGCCGCGCTACGTCGTCGAGGTCCGCACCGAGACCAACCAGGTGGTCGTCGGCGCCGCCGACCTGCTCGGCGTCAACGCGATCACCGGCGACCATGCCCGCTGGTGCGGCCCGGCGCCGCAGGGCGTCGTGCACGTCGGTGCGCAGGTGCGTGCGCACGGCGAGGAGTATGCCGCGACGGCCTGGGCCGATGGCGACCGCGTCGAGGTGCGGCTCGAGGGCCGCGTGCGTGGCGTCGCGCCGGGACAGTCCGTCGTGCTCTACGAGGGCACGCGGGTCGTCGGCTCGGCCACGATCTCCGCCTCTCGGCTCGAGCGAACCCCCGTCGGGTAGCCGGGAGGCGACCTCAGTCCAGCGAGCGGCGCCACGTGACGGTGCGGGCGCGCGGTTGGAAGCCCAGGGCGCGGTAGAGCCGCTGGGGACCCGGGTAGTCGTCGTCGCCGCGCGGGCTCACCTGTGCGACAGAGGCGCCCACCTCGGCGAGCCGGTGCAGGGCGGCGAGCGTCACGGCTCCTGCGAGTCCGCGACCGCGGTGCTCGGGCACGCACCCCACCGGCTCGACGAGACCCGCGCCGTGGGCCGGGTCGAGCCACACGAGGGCCGAGGCCACCATGGTGTCGTCGGCGTCGACGGCGACCCAGTCGAGGTCGTGGCGGTAGGGCCAGGCCGCCATGAGCTGCTCGTAGGCCCGCTCGTCGACCTTCGACGGGCCCACGTCGGACCACGAGGCGGCGTGGACGGCAGCGCGGGCGCGGGCCTCGTGCGGCTCGATGTGACGGAAGGTGTAGCCCGGGACGTCCGGCACCGGCGGAAGGTCGGCGAGGTCGAGCTCGTGGTGCGTGAAGAAGGGCTCGTCCGCGTGCGGCTCGAATCCTGCTGCGGTGAGGGCCTGCTCGGCGACATCTCCCTCCATGACGAGGGCCGACTGCGTCTCTGCGTCGCTCACCTCCTCGAACCAGTCGACGACCTCCGCGGCGACGTCGGGCCGCGCGGGGTCGACCTGGAGCTCGAACCAGTCCGGCGCCTCGGCCCAGCCGAAGCCGACGACCTCGCCGCCGTCGGTCCAGAGGGCGATGGCCTCGTCGTCGTCGAGACCCATCGGGTCGACCGGCCGGTAGTAGCGGCTCCACGCGAGCTGACCGGGGTGGAAGCGGGAGGCGGGTGTCCAGAGCCGCGAGGCGAGGCCCTGCATCGCCCGCAGGTCTGCAGGTCCCGAGAAGTCATGGCGGCGCACCGGCATCACGCTACTGCCGTCAGACTCCGGTGGGGCGTCGACCACACCTCGGGGGTGCGGTCCCGGATCCGGGTGCGCCTAGGCTGGCGCGGTGACTCTCGCTTCCGGCATCGGCTCCTGGCCCGGCACCTCGGTGCGCGACGCGGTGCGGCAGGTGCGCGAGATCCTGGACGGCCACGTGCCCTACCTCCCCGAGCTGCCCGCACGGGGGCCGGGAGCCGACATGGTCGGGCGCACGGCAGGCCTGCTCGTCGAGCTGCCCGTCGACCTCCAGCCCATCGGGTGGCGGCTCGTCGACCGCCCCGGACGCGACGCGTCGCGCACGGCGGCGATGCTCCGCGAGGACCTCGACGAGCTCGCCGAGGCCTACGACGGGCACACCGGCCCACTCAAGCTCCAGGTCGTCGGACCGTGGACCCTCGCCGCCAACGTGTGGCTCTCGCGCGGCGAGCGCGTCATCGTCGACGACGGCGCCAGCCGTGATCTCGTCGAGTCCCTCGCCGAGGGCGTACGCGTTCACGTCGCCGCCGTGCGCAGCCTCGTCCCCGGGGCGCGGATCGTGCTCCAGGTGGACGAGCCCAGCCTCCCGACCGTGCTCGCCGGCCGGCTGCCGACCTCGTCGGGGTTCGGTCGCCTGCCGAGCCTCGACCCCCAGGTGGCCGCGGCCGGCCTGACGACGGTGCTCCGGGCACACGACGGCGAGACGGTCGTGCACTGCTGTGCGGCCAGCCCACCCCTGCCACTCCTGCGGGCCACCGTGCCGACCGCGTTGTCGCTCGACACCTCCGTGCTGCGCCCCCGCGAGTGGGAGGGCGTCGCCGTCGCGGTCGAGGACGGCATACGCCTCCATGCCGGCGTCGTGCCCACCGACGGGAGCCGGACGCGACCGCAGGACTTGGCCGCCGACCTCGTCGGGGCGTGGATGCGGACCGGCCTCCCGCTCCGGTCGCTCGCGGACGTCGTCGTGACGCCCGCGTGCGGCCTGGCCACTGCCTCACCGGAGGTCGCGAGGACCGTGCAGCGGGCAGCCGTGGAGACCGCCCGCGAGCTCGAGGAGCGCAGCGCCGGCTGACCGTCCCCGGCGGCTCCCCATCCTGAACGGCAGAGGCCGGCCACCCCGAAGGGTGGCCGGCCTCTGCTCGGTGAGCTCGGTGGTCAGCTCAGAGCGCGGAGCCCGCGGTCCACTTGGCCCAGCTGAGGTTCCAGTCCGAGTAGCCGTTGCCCATCGTCATCGGACGGCTGGTGCCGGTCGTCTCGACGACGTCGCCGATCTGCATCTGGCCGAAGAGCCACTGGCCGTTGGCGTCGCTCATGCCCGTGCAGCCGTGGCTGACGTTGCGCTTGCCCTGGTCGGCGACCGACCACGGGGCCGTGTGGAGGAACTCGCCGGAGTTCGTGACGCGCATGGCGTACTTCACCGGGGTGTCGGCGTAGTAGTTGGGGTCGTCCTTCTTCAGGCCGATGGTCTCTGCACGCATCGTGATGTTGGTCTGCTTGTCCATGATGACCTTGACGCCCGAGCGGGTGACGAAGCCGGGACGACCACCCGTGACGGGGATGCGCTTGGCCCACTTGCCGTTGATGAAGAGGTCCAGCTGGTCCGTCTTGAGGTTGACCTTGGCCACGACGGCACGCCCGATGGTGAAGTCGGAGGTCCGGCTCATCTGTCCGTAGCGGTTGCCGCCGGCGGGGACGCCGTTGAGGTTGGCCTCGACGTGCACCTTGGTGCCGGCCTTCCAGTACGTCTTGGGGCGCCAGTGCGCCTCGCGTGAGCTGAGCCAGTACCAGGACCCGGCCTGGGCGGGGGTCGAGGTCACCTTCATGTGCTTCTCGAAGCTCGCCTTGTCGACGACCGGGAGGTCGAAGCGGGCGACGACCGGCATGCCGATGCCGACGGTGCCTCCGTCACGCGGGGAGACGGCGACGTAGACCTGGTCGTCGAGCGTGAGGTTCGCGGTGCGGAACGTCTGCGTCGACTCGGTGGTCTTGCCGTCGGAGTCCTCGGCCGTGAGGTCGAGGGTGTACTTGACGCCGGGCTCGAGCAGGTCGGACGCGGTCCACGTGCCGCCGTCGAGGGTGCCGTCGACGGGGATGCGGTTGCCCTTCTTGCTCTTGTACGAGAGCGAGGCCTTCTTGAGCGTGCCCTTCTCGGCCGAGGCGGTGACCCGCGTGTCGACGGAGACGTCCTCGGACTCGTCGCCCGGGGTCGTCTTGAAGACCACCGGGTCGGTGGTCGGCGTGGGTGCCGCCGACGTCGTGCCACCAGCGGTCGCCGAGGAGGTGCCCGCGGGCTTGCCGTTCTCGGCCGTGGCAGTTGCATTGCAGGCCGTGACGCCGAGCATGGCCAGGACGGCCATCCCCGAGACTGCGGCGGAACGGATGCTCAACTTCACGCGTGAATACCCTTCGCAGACGTGACGCCGGGCGTCCCAGGGCGGGACGGGGTGCGGCACGTCGATAGTGACCCTGCTCCAGTGTCACCGATCCGGCGCAATACGCCAAAACGTACGGCGAGTCCAAACTCCTGCGTGTCGCAGGGTCGGGCGGCGCGTCAGGACGTGGTCCGCGGACGCACCTCGCGACGCAGGATCTTGCCGGTGGGACCCTTCGGCAGCTCGTCGAGCGACCAGATGCGGCGGGGGTACTTGTAGGCCGCCAGGCGCTCCTTGACGTACGTCTGGACGTCCTCGAGGGTCGCCGTCGAGCCGGGCCGCAGCACCACGGCGGCACCGACCTCCTCGCCCATGAGGTCGTCGGGGACACCCACGACCGCGGCCTCGAGCACGTCGGGGTGCGTGTAGAGGACCTCCTCGACCTCGCGCGGGTAGACGTTCAGGCCGCCGCGGATGATCATGTCCTTCTTGCGGTCCACGATCGTGTAATAGCCCTCGTCGTCGACGGTGGCGAGGTCGCCCGAGCGGAACCACCCGTCAGGGATGGCCTCCTTCGTGGACTCGGGCCGGTTCCAGTAGCCCTTCATGATGTTCTCGCCGCGGATCGCGATCTCGCCGATCTCGCCCGCCGGGGTGTCGTTGCCCTCGAGGTCGACGAGCTTCATCTCGCAGCCCGGGATGGCCCGGCCGATGGTGCCCGGCTTCGTCGGCTTGTCGGGCATGTTGAACGAGGCGACGGGGGAGGTCTCGGACAGGCCGTAGCCCTCGAGGATCTGGCAGTGGAACTTCTCCTCGAACGCCTTCATCACGGCCTCGGGCATCGCCGAGCCGCCCGAGGCGCACGTGCGCAGGCTGCTCGTGTCGGCCTCGTCGGCGTTCGGGTGGTTGAGGATCGCGGCATACATCGTCGGGACGCCCTGGAAGATCGTCACGTGGTCGCGACCGAGGACCTCGATGGCCTTGGCCGGGTCGAACCGGGGGATGAGCGTCAGGGTGGCGCCGCGCTGGACCGACGTGTTGAGCCCGCACGTGAGGCCGAAGACGTGGAAGAGGGGCAGGCAGCCCATGATGACGTCGTCCTCGGTGATCTCCATGATGTCGGTGGCCGAGCGCTCCGCGTTGCGGTGAAGGTTGAAGTGCGTCAGCTCGGCGCCCTTGGGCTTGCCGGTGGTGCCGCTCGTGTAGAGGATCACGGCGGTGTCGTCGTCGGCGCGCTCGACCGGCTCGAGCACCGGGGCGCCCGCCGTCTCGGACGCGTCGAACTGGCCGTCGGCCGGCCCCATCGGACCGCACACGACCAGCCGGGTCCCGGTCTCGGCCGCAGCCTTCCCGGCCTCGTCGGCGAAGTCCGGCCACACGAAGCTGAAGCGGGCGCCGCTGTCCTCGTAGAAGTACTGGATCTCGCCCGACTTGAGCAGCGGGTTCATCGGCACGACGACGCCGCCCGCGAGCAGGGTGCCGTAGAAGGCGACGGGGTATGCCGGCACGTTGGGGAGGATGAGTGACACCCGGTCGCCGGGCTCGAGTCCCGCCGCACGCAGCTGGCCGGCCACGGCCGCCGCAGCGCGGTGCAGCGCCGACCACGACAGCTCGACCTGGTCGAGCTTGATGCCCACCTTGTCGGGGACGCGTGCCGCGGTGGCGGTGAGGTTGGCGGCGAGGTTGGTCATCTCTGCTCCTTCGCAGGGGGCGGGCTCCGGCCCATTGTCACTGCTGGGTCGCCCGGTGAACAGACCCGCCGCCACGTGAGGAGTGTCATCGGGCGGGTGACCGTCGGAGCCGGCTGGCAGGATGAGCGCGTGAGCGAGAGCAGCGGCCCCACGCCCGTCACCGACGACGTCCCGACCGAGGTCCACCAGGAGTGGGCCGAGCTCGCCGAGCAGGCCGCGACGGCCCAGTTCGCCTACCACGTCAAGGATGCGCCGACCATCAGCGACGGTGAGTACGACGCGCTGATCCGCCGGCTCAACGCCATCGAGGACGAGCACCCCTCGCTGCGCACGCCCGAGAGCCCGACCCAGAACGTCGGGGGTGCGTCGTTCGCGACCGGCTTCGAGACGGTCGACCACGTCGAGCGGATGCTGAGCCTCGACAACGCCTTCTCCTTCGAGGAGCTGCAGACGTGGGCCGAGCGCGTCGAGCGCGAGGTCGGCGACGGCGCCCACTTCCTCACCGAGCTGAAGATCGACGGCCTCGCCATCAACCTGCTCTACGAGAAGGGCCGCCTCGTGCGCGCCCTGACCCGCGGCGACGGCCGCACCGGCGAGGACGTCACCAACAACGTCCGCACCATCGAGGGCATCCCCGAGCGGCTCGCGGGCGACGACGTGCCCGACCTCGTCGAGATCCGCGGGGAGGTGTTCTTCCCGACGGCGGCGTTCGCCGACCTCAACGCGGGCCTCGTCGAGGCGGGCAAGGCCCCCTTCGCCAACCCCCGCAACGCCGCTGCCGGCTCGCTGCGCCAGAAGGACCCCAAGGTCACCGCCACCCGGCCGCTGCGCATGCTCGTCCACGGCATCGGAGCGCGCCGCGGCTTCGACATCGAGCGCCAGAGCGAGGGGTATGCCGCCCTCCGCGCCTGGGGTCTGCCCACCTCCGACGAGGTGCGCGTCCTGCCCGACATCGCCGCAGTGCAGGAGTTCGTGACCTTCCACGGCGAGCATCGCCACGACCGGGCCCACGACATCGACGGCATCGTCGTCAAGGTCGACGAGGTGGCCCTCCAGCGCCAGCTGGGCGCCACGTCGAGGGCGCCGCGGTGGGCCATCGCCTTCAAGTACCCGCCCGAGGAGGTCAACACCAAGCTCCTCGACATCCGCGTCAACGTCGGTCGCACGGGCCGGGTGACGCCCTACGGCGTCATGGAGCCCGTCGTCGTCGCCGGGTCCACGGTCGAGCAGGCGACGCTGCACAACGCGTACGAGGTCGAGCGCAAGGGTGTGCTCATCGGCGACACGGTCGTGCTGCGCAAGGCGGGCGACGTCATCCCCGAGATCGTCGGCCCCGTCGTCGACCTGCGCGACGGCACCGAGCACGCCTTCGTCATGCCGACCGACTGCCCCGCCTGCGGCACGCCGCTCGCCCCCGAGAAGGAGGGCGACAAGGACATCCGCTGCCCCAACACTCGTTCGTGCCCGAGCCAGCTGCGCGAGCGGGTCTTCGCGCTCGCCGCACGCGGCGGTCTCGACATCGAGGCCCTCGGCTGGGAGGGCTCGATCGCGCTGCTCGAGTCGGGCGTCATCACCGACGAGGGCGACCTCTTCGCCCCGGCCCCCGACAGCCCCCACGCGGGGGAGTACGGCCTCACCCGCGAGAAGCTCGCGCAGGTCCCGCTCTACACCAGGGCCGCCAAGAAGACCGACCCGGACGAGGCCGTCCTCGACGGGCGCGTGCTCTCTGCGGGTGGCGACAAGCTGCTCGCCGAGCTCGAGAAGGCCAAGACCCAGCCGCTGTGGCGGGTCGTCGTGGCCCTCTCCATCCGGCACGTGGGACCCACGGCGGCCCGGGCGCTGGCCACCCACTTCGGCTCGATGGAGGCGATCCGGTCGGCGTCGACCGAGGAGCTCGCCCAGGCCGAAGGTGTCGGCGGGGTCATCGCCGAGGCCGTCACCGCGTGGTTCGAGGTCGACTGGCACCAGGAGATCGTGCGCAAGTGGGCCGACGCCGGGGTCCGGATGGCCGACGAGGTCGACGAATCCGTCGAGCGGACGCTCGAGGGCAAGACCGTCGTCGTCACCGGCTCGCTCGAGGGCTTCTCCCGTGACGAGACGAAGGAAGCCATCATCAGCCGAGGCGGCAAGGCCTCCGGCTCGGTGTCGAAGAAGACCGACTTCGTCGTCATCGGGGCCAACGCGGGCTCCAAGGCGGCCAAGGCCGAGGAGCTGGGGCTGACGATCCTCGACGAGGACGGCTTCCGCCGCCTGCTCGAGACGGGCGCGGCCGACTGACCCATCCGACCCCGTCGGACCTGATCGCCCCCGTCGAGCCCGCGTGACCGCACCCGCGACCGCCCGGTCCGGAGGCTGGCACGCATGTGTCGCGAGCCCACAGAACCGCCTCAGGTGTGTGGGTCCCCACCGTCCTTTCGGCGTGCAGCCCTCCTAGGCTTTGCCGAAGTTTCCCGGACTTTCCGGAGTCGTCGCCCGCCCGTCACACCGACCGGCGCGGCCCGACACCACGCTCACCCGAGCGCGACGCACGAGGAGGTGCAGGTCTTGACGGGTACCCCGTTGCTCGAGACCAGGGCCCTGACCAAGGAGTTCCGTGGCTTCCGGGCCGTCTCGGAGGTCGACCTGACGGTCGCCCGCGGCACCGTCCACGCGCTCGTCGGACCCAACGGTGCGGGCAAGACCACGCTCTTCAACCTGCTCACCGGCTTCCTGACCCCGACGTCCGGCGCCGTGCTCTTCGACGGTGAGGACATCACCGGCAAGGCCCCGGAGCAGATCGCACCGCTCGGCATCGCGCGCTCCTTCCAGATCACGAGCCTCTTCGAGGCGATGACCCTGCGCGAGCACCTCGAGCTGGCCCTCGCCAGCCCGACCGGCATGGGCAAGCAGTGGTGGCGCTCGGTCACCCGCATGGCCACGTTCAAGGACCGCGCCATGGAGCTGCTCGAGCAGGTCGGCCTCGCCGACCGGGCCGGCGCACCCGCCTCGTCGCTGGCCTACGGCCAGAAGCGCGCGCTCGAGCTCGCGATCGCCATGGCACTCGACCCCAAGCTGCTGCTCCTCGACGAGCCGACGGCCGGCATGGGCATCGAGGACGTCGACCGCACCATCGCCCTCGTCAAGCAGCTCGCCGAGGGCCGCACCGTGGTCTTCGTCGACCACAACATGCACGTCGTCGGATCGCTCGCCGACCGCGTCACCGTGCTCCAGTCGGGGCAGGTGCTCGCGGAGGGACCCTACGAGCAGGTGCGCGCCGACGAGCGGGTCATCACGGCATACCTCGGAGCAGCCCATGAGTGACGACACGACGGCCACGACGACGACGGAGCAGCCTGCGCCCGACCGCGCCGGTGCGCCGGAGGCCGGGAGCCCCGGGCCTGGCGCCGCACGGATGCTCGAGGTGTCCGGGCTCTCCGCCTGGTACGGCGAGGCCCGCGTCCTCACCGAGGTCAGCATCGACGTGGCCCCCGGTGAGGTCGTCACCCTCGTCGGGCGCAACGGAGCCGGCAAGACGACCCTGCTGCGCTCGGTCATGGGCCTGCACCGGCAGATCGAGGGCACGATGACCCTGGACGGCGCCGACCTCGCCAAGCGGTCGGCCGACGCCCGGGCCCGCGCGGGCATCGGCTGGGTCCCCGACGACCGCGGCATCTACGCGAGCCTCACCGTCGCCGAGAACCTCCTGCTCCCGCCGGTCGTCCACGCGGACGCGTGGCCGCTCGAGCGGGTCTACGAGTTCTTCCCCGTGCTCCACGAACGCCGCGACTTCCCCGGCACGAAGCTCTCGGGCGGCGAGCAGCAGATGCTCGCGATGGCCCGGGTGCTGCGGATGGGTTCACGGCTGCTGCTGCTCGACGAGCCGAGCGAGGGCCTGGCCCCCGTCATCGTCCAGCGCATCGGCGAGATCATCCGCGAGATCAAGGGCCAGGGGGTCGCCGTCCTCCTCGTCGAGCAGAACGTCACGTTCGCCTCGACGGTCGCCGACCGGCACTACCTGCTCGCGCAGGGCAAGGTCGTCGAGCACCTCGGCAACGAGGACTTCCGCGCTCGCGAGGGCGAGCTGCTCACCTACCTCGGGATGTAGCACCCACCCGTCGCTCGGCGTCAGGCGCCCGGGCGCAGCCGGCTCCGTCGTCACGACGCCCTCGCGTCACCTCGTCACACCGCACACACCGCACCCACCGTGGCACCCCGTCACACCCGCACCACACGTCACCACTCGTCACAACCCCAGGAGGGGACATGCGTAGCAGGACAGTCCAGGGCACCGTCGCCATCGCCGCGACCGCGTCGCTCGCGCTCGCCGCGTGCGGAGGGGCCGGCGGCCCCCAGTCCGGCGGCTCGAGCAAGCTCAGCGACGACAAGCTCGTCATCGGCCTGCTCAACGACCAGTCGGGCGTCTACAAGGACCTGTCCGGTCCCAACAGCAAGGTCGCCATCGAGATGGCGATCGAGGACTACAAGGCCAAGTACGGCGACAAGGCCGTGGCCAAGGACATCGAGGTCGTCACGGCCGACCACCAGAACAAGGCCGACATCGCCAACTCCAAGGCGCAGGAGATGTACGACCGCCAGAAGGCCGACATCATCCTCGACGTGCCGAACTCGGCCGCCGCGCTCGCCGTCGCCACGCAGGCCAAGAACAAGAAGAAGCTCTACATCAACATCGGCGCCGGCACGACGGCGCTGACGGGCGCGAGCTGCAACAAGTACACCTTCCACTGGGCGTACAACACGAGCGTCCTGGCGCGCGGCACGGCCGGGACGATCACCAAGGCCGGCGGCAAGAAGTGGAACATCGTCTACCCCGACTACGCCTTCGGCCAGGACATGAACAAGTCCTTCACCAAGGAGATCACCGCCGCGGGCGGCACCGTCGGCCAGTCGATCGCCTCGCCCTTCCCGAGCGACAACTTCGCCACCTTCATCACCAAGGCCGGCGAGGGCGACCCCGACGTCATCGGCTCGATGCACGCCGGTGGCGACCTCATCAACTTCGTCAAGCAGTTCAACCAGAGCTCGCTCAAGGGCAAGGTCCAGCTCGCGGTCGGCCTGATGTTCATCACGGACATCCACTCGCTCGGCGTCGACCAGTTCGCCGGTACCCAGTTCACCGACGCCTGGTACTGGAACTTCGACGCGCAGAACAAGAAGTGGGCCGACCGCTTCAAGGAGAAGACGAACACCCGTCCGTCGTTCGCCCACGCCGCCAACTACTCGGCCGCGATGAACTACCTCGAGGCCGTCCAGGAGGCCGGCACGGACGACGCCGACACCATCGTCGGCAAGCTCGAGGGCAAGAAGATCAACGACGTCTTCCTGCGCAACGGCGAGATCCGCAAGGCCGACCACGCCGTCATCCACGACGTCTACCTCGCCAAGGTCAAGAGCTCCGCCCCGGAGGAGTGGGACTACGAGGACATCGAGAAGACGATCCCGGCCGCCGAGGCCTACGGCGAGGCCAACCCCGCCTGCTCGATGAGCTGACACCCGGTGCGTATGCCGTCCGGTCGCGTCCCACGCGGCCGCGCCGGACGGCATACGGCACAGCGCGACTGTCGAGGCAGCCGCACCCAGCCCGATCGACCGCGAACCGAGCGAGAGACATGAGCGAATTCATCCAGTACACCCTCCAGGGGCTCGCCGCCGGGGGCTTCTACGCGCTCTCCGCGCTGGGCCTCGCCGTCATCTTCGGCGTCCTCGGGGTCGTCAACTTCTCCCACGGCGCCTGCTACATGCTCGGCGCCGTCCTGTCCGCCGTCCTGCTCGCCGAGCTGAACGTCGGTTTCTGGGCCGCGCTCGTCATCGTGCCGATCGTCATGTTCGGGTTCGGCGTGCTCATGGAGCGCCTGCTCGTGCGCTGGTTGCTCGAGCTCGACCCGCTCTACAACTTCCTGCTCACGTTCGGCCTCACGCTCGTGATCGTCGAGGCGGTCAAGCAGCGCTACGGCGTCTCGGGCCTGCCCTACCAGGTGCCCGCCGGACTCGGGGGCCAGGTCTCCGTCGGCTCGGTCAACCTCTCGGTCTACGCGATCTTCGCCTGTCTCTTCTCGGTCGTGGTCTGCGTGGCGGTCGGGCTGCTGCTGACGAAGACGCGCATCGGCATGATCGTGCGCGCCGCCACCGAGGCACCCGACCGGACGCGGGCCCTCGGCATCAACGTCGGGCTCTGGGTCACGCCCGTCTTCGGCTTCGGCATCGCCCTCGCCGGCCTCGCAGGGGTGCTGGCCGCCCCGACGCGCGCCATCACCGCCGAGATGGGCAGCAACTTCATCATCATCCTGTTCGCCGTCGTCGTCATCGGAGGCCTCGGATCCATCCTCGGGGCGGTGGTCGCGGGCTTCCTCGTCGGACTCGTCGAGGCCTACGGCATCGCCTACGCCCCCACGTACGCCCAGATCGTCATCTTCGTGCTGATGGCGATCGTCGTTCTCGTCCGGCCCTCGGGGCTCTTCGGACGGGAGGAGGTCGCATGAGCGAGCAGATGACCACCAAGGTCGACGTCGACCTGGCCCAGCCCTCGATCCTGTCGCGGCGCAACCCGCTGCGCTACGTCATGCTCCTGGCCGGCCTCGCCGTGCTCGTGATGCTGCCGTACTGGATCTACCCGCCCGTCGCGATGGACATCCTCTGCTGGGGTCTCTTCGCGATCAGCGTCGACCTGCTCCTCGGCTTCACGGGGCTGCTCAGCTTCGGCCACGCCGCGTTCTGGGGCGGCTCGGCCTACTGCACGGGGCTCATCGCCACCCACTGGGGCGTGCCCTTCCCGGTCGCCGTCATCGGCGGTGCCGTCTTCGCGATGCTCATCGCCTGGCCGATCGGCTACCTCTCGGTGCGGCGGACCGGCATCTACTTCGCCATGGTCACCCTGGCCTTCGCGCAGATGCTCTACTTCATCGCCAACCAGGCGCGTGACCTCACGGGCGGCGAGAACGGCCTGCAGGGCATCCCGAGGAACTTCTTCGGCATCGAGGCGGTCGAGACCGACCCGTTCTACTTCTACTACGTCGGCGCCGCGATGATCCTCGTCGGGATCCTCGTCGCGTGGCGCGTCGTCAACTCGCCCTTCGGCCGGGTGCTGACGGCCGTGCGCGACAACCCGGCCCGGGCGCGAGCCCTCGGCTACGACGTCGAGCGCTACAAGATCACGGTGTTCATCATCTCGGCCGGGCTCGCCGGCCTCGCCGGCGGCGTCTTCGCCGTGAGCCACCAGTTCGCGTCGCTGCAGGAGCTGATGTGGACGACGTCGGGCAAGGTCGTGCTCATCACGGTCCTCGGCGGCATCGGGACGCTCTGGGGCGGCCTCGTCGGCGCCGGCGTCGTCGTGACGCTCGAGGACTATCTCGCGAGCTCCGGCTTCGAGGGCATCGGCCTCATCACCGGCACGATCTTCGTCGTCATCGTCCTGCTCTTCCGCCACGGCATCTGGGGCACGGCGCGCAACGTCCTGCGCCGCTACGTCCTCGAGAGGCGCGGCAGGCAGCGCGACTGAGAGACCTACCGGTTGGAGGTATCCGCGCGGCGGTTCCGTCGGCGCGGATACCTCGAACCGGTCAGGACCGAGGCGTCAGGATGCGGCGGCCGACGCGGCCCACCACGAGCCACGCCACCGCGCCGAGACCCCAGTTGGTGACGGTGTTCTTGACGACGGCGTTGTCGCCGCTGAACTGCTTGACGCCCGCGGTCCGGCTGAAGACGCCGAGGTCGGCCCAGTCGGCGGCGCGCAGCACGGCCGCCACGAGGGCGTTGCGTGTGTTGGCGTCCAGCACGACGAGGACGGCTCCGAGCAGGAGCGCCGTGGCGGCGAGCAGGCACGCGAACCAGACGATGTCGCCGAGCAGGGTGCGCACGCGCCTGATCCCGGCCCCGGTGAGGGTCGCGGCGCGGCGGGCTCCGGCCCGCACGTCGGGGGAGCGGCGCGCCCGAGGCGCGACCTCGGCCATCTCGGCCTTGGCGGAGGCCCGGTCGGCCGGTGCGTCGGTCGACGTCTCGGTCGCCGTCCCGGTCGCCGTCTCGTTCGCCGTCGGGGTGGGTGCTGGGCCGGCCGAGCCGGTGGGGGTCGGGTCGGCCGCTTCGGCCGCGGGGGCGGGAGGCGCTGGCACGTTCTCCCTGGGCGCGGTCGTCGTCGTGGTCGGGCTGGCCGGGCTCGTCATCGAGGGTTCTCCTTGGGTGGTTCGTGGATCCGCCGTGGTCAACGAGCGACACCCGCGGCAGGACACGCCTCGCGCCGGAGGACTTCGCGGCAGGGGCCACGCGATGCCGTGCACGGCCCGGACGCGTGGTCCGGGCCCGAGGGGCTGCCCCATAGACTGGCCCGCATGTCATCCCTGTCCCGCGACGACGTAGCCCACCTGGCCGGCCTCGCCCGGATCGAGCTCTCGGACGCCGAGCTCGACCGCATGGTGGGTGAGCTCGGAGTCATCCTCGAGTCCGTGGCCAAGGTCCAGCAGGCCCCGACCGACGGCGTCGCCCCGATGTCGCACCCGATGCCGCTCACCAACGTGACCCGCCCCGACGTGGTGCGCCCCAGCCTCGGCGCGGACGCCGTGCTGGCCGGGGCGCCCGAGTCCGAGCAGCAGCGCTTCTCGGTGCCGCGCATCCTCGACGAGGACTGAGCAACCCCTGAAGCCTGCGTATGCCGCCTCGCCGAGCACCCGGCATACGCCCCGCCCGTGACGGGCACCACGAAAACTCCTGTCGCAGCTACGAACCGAAGGCACTGACGTGACCGACCTGCCAACTGACCTGACGAGGGCCACCGCCGCCGACCTGGCCGGCGCGCTCGCGAGCGGGGCCATCAGCTCCGTCGAGGTGACCCAGGCGCACCTCGACCGGATCGCCGCCGTCGACGGCCAGGTGCACTCCTACCTCCACGTCGACGAGGCCGGGGCGCTCGCCCAGGCCCGGTCGATCGACGACCGGCGTCGGGCCGGCGAGACCCTCGGCGCTCTCGCCGGGGTGCCGATCGCCGTCAAGGACGTCATGACGACGAAGGGCCTGCCGACGACGTGCGGCAGCAAGATCCTCGAGGGGTGGATCCCGCCCTACGACGCGACCGTCGTGTCGAAGCTGCGCGAGGCCGGCCTGCCGATCCTCGGCAAGACGAACATGGACGAGTTCGCGATGGGCTCCTCGACCGAGCACTCGGCCTACGGGCCGTCGCACAACCCGTGGGACCTCGACCGGATCCCCGGTGGCTCGGGTGGTGGCTCGAGCTCGGTGCTCGCCTCCTTCCAGGCACCGCTCGCGACCGGCACCGACACCGGCGGCTCGATCCGCCAGCCCGCCGCCGTCACGGCCACGGTCGGCACCAAGCCGACCTACGGCGGCGTCTCGCGCTACGGCCTCGTGGCGCTCGCGAGCTCGCTCGACCAGGCCGGCCCGTGCGGTCGCACGGTCCTCGACACCGCCCTGCTCCACGCCGTCATGGGTGGGCACGACCCGATGGACTCGACCTCCATCGACGCGCCGGTCCCGCCGGTCGTCGAGGCCGCCCGCGCCGCCAGCGTCAAGGGGATGCGCGTCGGCGTCGTCAAGGAGCTCGGCGGCGAGGGTTACCAGCCCGGTGTGCGCGCCCGCTTCGACGAGTCCGTCGCCCTGCTCGAGGAGCTCGGTGCCGAGGTCGTCGAGGTGAGCTGCCCGAACTTCGAGTACGCCCTCGCGGCCTACTACCTCATCCTCCCGAGCGAGGCGTCGAGCAACCTCGCCAAGTTCGACGCGATGCGCTACGGCATGCGCGTGCTGCCCGAGGGCATCGACGCGCCGAGCGCCGAGCAGGTCATGGCCGCGACGCGCGACGCGGGCTTCGGCCCCGAGGTCAAGCGCCGCATCATCCTCGGCACCTACGCCCTCAGCTCCGGCTACTACGACGCCTACTACGGCTCGGCGCAGAAGGTCCGCGCGCTCATCGCGCAGGACTTCGACAACGCGTACGCCCAGGTCGACGTGCTCGTCAGCCCGACGGCGCCGACGACGGCGTTCAAGCTCGGCGACAAGCTCGAGGACCCGATGGCCATGTACCTCAACGACATCGCCACCATCCCGGCCAACCTCGCCGGCGTCCCCGGTATGTCGATCCCATCGGGTCTCGCCGACGAGGACGGCCTGCCCGCGGGGATCCAGATCCTCGCGCCGGCCACCAAGGACGAGCGTCTCTACTCCGTCGGTGCCGCCCTCGAGGCCGCGCTCGTCGACCGCTGGGGCGGTCCGATCCTCGACCGCGCGCCCGTGCTGGGCGCCGCTGCTGCGAAGGGAGCCTGACATGACCACCGTCGCGACCGATGCCGTCATGGACTACGACGAGGCCATGACGAAGTTCGACCCCGTGATGGGTCTCGAGGTCCACGTCGAGCTGCACACGGCCACGAAGATGTTCTGCGGCTGCCCGACCGAGTTCGGCGCCGAGCCCAACTCGCAGGTCTGCCCGGTGTGCCTCGGCCTGCCCGGCGCCCTGCCCGTCGTCAACGAGAAGGCCGTCGAGTCGGCCATCCGCATCGGCCTGGCGCTCAACTGCGAGATCGCCGAGTGGTGCCGCTTCGCCCGGAAGAACTACTTCTACCCGGACATGCCGAAGAACTTCCAGACGTCGCAGTACGACGAGCCGATCGCCTTCGAGGGCCACCTCGACGTCGAGCTCGAGGACGGCAGCGTCTACCGCGTCGAGATCGAGCGCGCGCACATGGAGGAGGACACCGGCAAGTCGCTGCACATCGGCGGCGCGACCGGTCGCATCCACGGCGCCGACCACTCGCTCGTCGACTACAACCGCGCCGGCATCCCGCTCATCGAGATCGTCACCAAGCCCATGGTGGGGGCGGGGGAGCGCGCGCCCGAGGTGGCCAAGGCGTACGTCTCCGCACTGCGCGACCTGCTGCGCGCGCTCGACGTCAGCGACGTCAAGATGGAGCAGGGCTCGATGCGCTGCGACGCCAACGTGTCGCTGCGCCCGCGCGTCGGTGAGCCGCTCGACGAGGCCCAGCTCGAGGTGCCACTCGGCACGCGCACCGAGACCAAGAACGTCAACTCGCTCCGCTCCGTCGAGCGGGCCGTGCGCTACGAGATCTCGCGGCATGCGGCGATCCTCGAGGGCGGCGGCCCGATCCTCCAGGAGACCCGGCACTGGCACGAGGACACCGGCATCACGACGTCCGGTCGCGTCAAGTCCGACGCGGAGGACTACCGCTACTTCCCCGAGCCCGACCTCGTGCCGGTCGCGCCGACGCGCGAGACCGTCGAGACCCTCCGGGGCACCCTGCCGGAGCCTCCCGGACTCCGTCGCAAGCGGCTCCAGTCCGACTGGGGCTACAGCGATCTCGAGATGCGCGACGTCGTCAACGCCGGAGCGGTCGAGCTCATCGAGGAGACCGTCGCTGCCGGCGCGAGCGCCGGCGCCGCGAAGAAGTGGTGGCTCGGTGAGCCGTCACGGCGCGCCAACGCCGAGGGTCAGGACATCGTCACGTACGCCGCCGGGCTGGGTCTGACGCCCGCGCACATCGCCGAGCTCGACGGGCTCGTCGCAGCGGGGCGCCTCAACGACTCGATGGCGCGGCAGGTGCTCGACGGCGTGCTCGCCGGCGAGGGCACCCCGACGGCCGTCGCTGACGCCCGCGGGCTCGAGCTCGTCCAGGACGACGGTGCGCTCGAGGCCGCCGTCGACAAGGTCATCGTGGCCAACCCCGACCTCGCGGCCAAGATCCGCGACGGCAAGGTGGCGGCCGCGGGCGCGCTCATCGGCCAGGTCATGAAGGAGATGAAGGGTCAGGCCGACGCCGGCAAGGCCCGCGAGCTCATCCTCGCCAAGCTCCAGTAACCCGCTCCACCCGTCGAAGGGCCACGTTCCGGCCGGTCCCAGAGGTCCGTGACCTCGGGGAGGCCCGGGACGTGGCCTTTCGACGGTGACGAGGGCGTCGGCGCAGGGTCAGCGCTTGCCGCCGCCGAGGAGACCACCGAGCAGGCCGCCGAGGATGTCACCGGCGCCGCCGCCGGCGCCGGACGAGCCGGAGCCGCCACCGAGCACCTGGCCGAGGATGTCCTGGAGCGGGTTCGAGCCGCCGGACGCGGCACCCGTCGACGTCGCGCTGCCCGGGGCCTGGACCGGCCCGCTGTCGGCTCCCACGCCGCCGGGGAAGAGCGGGCCGCCGTCGGTCGACCCGCCGCCCGACGGGGCCGTCGTGCCGGTCGAGCCCGACCCGCCGCCGAGCATCCCGCCCAGGCCGCCCTGGCCCATCTTGTTGGCGAGCCACGACATGACGATCGGGGCGAGGATCGGCAGCAGCTTCTGCACGAGGCTGCCGGACGACCCGCCGAGCCCGCCGAGCTGGTTGACCACCTGGTCGGTGCTGCCGCCGAAGATGTTGCCGACGATGGCCTTCCCGTCCTGCTCGTCGACGTCGTCGAGGCCGTTGATCGTGCCCTGGTGGTCCGAGAGGGCCGTGAGCAGCGAGTCGGCACCGGCGGGGTCCGAGGCGTTGGCCTGGAGCCCGCCGAGCAGGGCTGGCAGCGCACTCTCCGCCGCCTGGCGGACCTCGTCACTCCCGACCCCGAGCTGGCCTGCCAGCTGGTCGATCGGTACCTGGTCGAGGATCTCGTCGTACGAACCCATGGGTGCCCCTCCTGCTCGTGGGTGGCGCCGGTGCCGACCCCTGCTCGTCAGGCTAGCCACGTCCGGTCGCCGGTGGCGGCCCACGCGGTGCGAAGCCTGCTGCGAAGGGTCAGACGGCTCCCACCGCGGAGAGGGGCAGCGAGATGAGCCGGTCGGCGCCGTCGTTGTTGCTCGTCGTGATCCAGACCCGGCTGCCGACGAAGTGGACGTCGCGGATGCGACCGTAGCTGCCCTGGAGGTGGCGGGTCGGGGTGCCGGCGGAGCCGTCGGCGTTGACCGGCACCCGCCACACCGACTGCCCGCGCAGGGCTGCCATGTAGACGGCCCCGTCGGGCCCGACGGCGATGCCGCTCGGTGACATCTCGGAGGTCGGCCACTCGGCGACGGGGTCGACGTAGTCGGGGTTGTCGGCGCGGCCCTCGACCTCGGGCCAGCCGTAGTTCTTGCCGGGCTCGACGAGGTTGAGCTCGTCGAACGTGTTCTGTCCGAACTCGCTGGCCCACAGGCGTTTGCGACCGTCCCAGGCCAGCCCCTGGACGTTTCGGTGTCCGTAGGACCAGATCGGGGAGCCGCCGAACGGGTTGCCCGGGGCCGGGTCGCCGTCCGGGGTGATGCGCAGGATCTTCCCGCCGAGGGAGTCGAGGTTCTGAGAGAGCGAGGTGTCGCCGGCCTCGCCCGTGCCGACGTAGAGGTAGCCGTCGGGCCCGAAGGCGATGCGGCCCCCGTTGTGGTTCCGACCACGCGGGATGCCGGAGAAGATGACGACGGGCTCGCCGATCGTGCCGTCCCGCCACGGCACGGCGGCGATGCGGTTGTCGCTCTCGGTCGAGTAGTACGCGTAGAAGACGGGATCGGCGTCGAAGTCCTCGGGCACGGCGAGCCCGAGGAGTCCGCCCTCGCCCTCCGTGCGGGTGATCGGCAGCTTCCCGGCGACCGTCGCCCTGCCCCCGGCTCCGGGCTTGGGCACGTGGTGGATCAGGCCCGTGTTGCGTTCGCTCACGAGGGCGCTGCCGTCGGGCAGCACGGCCACCGACCAGGCGATGTCGAGGCCGCCCAGCAGGGTCACGGGTCCGACCGGCTGGGCTGCGGGTGGACGCGTCGGGGTCGTGGGGGCCGACGACGCCGAGGTGCTCCCCGTCGCGGTGGTGGCGCTCGAGGTCGCCGAGGTGGTCGTGCCGGCACCCGTCGCGGGGGCGGAGGGTTCGGCCGTCGAGCACGCGGTCGTGACCAGGGCGACGACGACGCCACCCACGAGCGCGCGGCCGATCGGTCGGGAGGTGTGCGGCATACCTCATTGTGTCCCACGTGGCGTCTGGGACAGCGGTGTCTCAGCCCCCGCGTCGTCGTTCGAGCGTCTCGACGAGCCCGTCGCGCACCTCGGGGTGGACGACGTCGGCGTCGACGACCCGTCGTGCGGCGGCGAGGTCGCCGGTGACGGCGCGGAAGAGCACGAGCAGGTCGATGTCGTGGGAAGGTCGCTCGATCTCGATGGTCGCGCCGGTGTGCACGGTGCCGGGGACCACGACCGAGAGGTAGGCGCCGGTGCGCCCGGCCTCGGTGAAGCGGCGTACCCAGCGGGGCACACCCATGTGCGCGGCGAAGGTGCTGCACGGGATGCGCGGCACCTCGACCTGCAGCACGACGTCGCCGATGCGCCACCGCTCGCCGACGAGCGCGTGTGTCGTGTCCACGGCGAGCGTCGTGATGTTCTCGCCGAATCCCCCTGAGGGGATGGAGCGCCCGATCTGCTGCTCCCAGAGCTCCTGGTCCTCGCGCGGGTACGCGTAGACCGCCTGGAGCGCGCCGCCGTGGTGCTTCGGGTTGCCGATCTCGTCACCGACGACCCCGCTGCCGAGACCGCCGTGCTTTGGCCCCGGATCGCGGACCGCGAACGACTCGACGGGCCGCTTGTCGATCGCGGTGGGTCGGCCGCCGCCCTCGGGGGCGGTGCGTCGGCCCGAGCCGAGGGCGAGGACGTGGGGGTGGTGCGTCACCCGGGCGAGCCTAGCGGCGTCGCGCCGGACCTTTCCCCGACTGGTCCACGACCGTTCCCGGTCCCCTCCAGGTCGGGCCGCCCGTCTTGGCTAGCGTGGGCGCCATGACTGCCCAACCCGTCGTCGTGTCCGTCCCCGACCCCGAGTTCGCCGAGGCGCTCGCCGACCTCGACGGCGTCGACACGGTCGTGTGGGACATGGAGGGGCCCCACCCGCGCGGTCCCGAGATCCGCTACGCCGTCATGCCCTACATGACGAGCCTCGACCTCGCCGACGTCACCCGCGGGCTCGACGCCCTCGAGGTCGTGCAGCTGCAGAGCGCCGGCTACGAGCAGTTCGTGGGCCGGCTCCCCGAGGGCGTGACCCTCTGCAACGCGGCGGGCGTGCACGACGCGTCGACGGCGGAGCTCGCGCTGACCCTGACCCTGTCGTCGATCCGGGACATCCCGGAGTTCGTCGGGTCCCAGCACCAGGGGCGCTGGGAGCCGCTGCGCCTGCGCTCGTCGCTGGCCGACCGGCGGGTGCTCGTCGTCGGCTACGGGCGGATCGGCCGGGCCATCGCGCGGCGCTTCGCCCCGTTCGAGGTCACGCTGACGGCGGTGGCCTCTCGAGCCCGGGAGGGCGACGAGCTCGTGCCGCGGGTGCACGGCATCGACGAGCTGCCCGACCTGCTGCCCGACCACGACGTGGTCGTCGTCATCGTGCCGCTGACCTCCGCGACACGTCGTCTGTTCGACGCGACGCTGCTCAGCCGTATGCCGGACGGCGCCCTCCTCGTCAACGTGGCCCGGGGGCCGGTCGTCGACACCGACGCCGTCGTGGCCGAGTGCGCCTCCGGCCGGCTGCGGGCGGCGCTCGACGTGACCGACCCCGAGCCGCTGCCGCAGGACCACCCGCTGTGGACGACGCCGGGCGTCCTCGTCACACCGCACGTCGGGGGAGCGACGGACGCGATGCGCCCGCGGGCCGTCGCCCTGGTGCGCCGACAGGTCGAGGCGCTGCTCGCCGGTGAGCCGGTCGACAACGCCGTGGCCGGACCCTTGTCTGCCCCTCGGACATAGTGGACACTGTCAACATGACCGAGACCATCGTCGCCATCGGCACGCGCAAGGGGCTCTGGATCGCCCGCAGCGCCGACCGGCAGGACTGGACCCTCGAGGGTCCGCACTTCCTCATGAGCGAGGTCGCCTCCGTCGCCGTCGACACCCGCGAGGGGCGCTCGACCGTGCTGGCGGGCGTCAAGTCGTGGCACTGGGGACCCACGGTCCAGGCCTCCACCGACGGTGGCCGCACGTGGACCGAGAGCGCCGAGCGGGCCCTGGCCTTCCCGGCCGACACCGACACCGCGCTCGAGCGCGTCTGGCAGCTGACGCCCGACCCCAACGACACCGACGTCGTGTGGGCGGGGGTCGAGCCGCACGCCCTCTTCAAGAGCACCGACCGCGGCGAGCACTACGAGCTCGTCCGGGGCCTCTGGGACCACCCCCACCGCCCGACCTGGGAGCCCGGCTTCGGCGGTGGCGCCGTGCATACGATCGTCCCCGAGCCCGGGCACCCGGAGTCGGTGCTCGTCGCGATGAGCGCGGGCGGCGTCTACCGCACGGGCGACGGCGGGCAGACGTGGGCTCCGAGCAACCCCGGCATCCGGGCCGGCTTCATGCCCGACAACGAGTACCCGGAGTACGGCCAGTGCGTGCACAAGGTGGCGCGCGGCCAGGGCGAGGGGGAGCTCTTCGCCCAGAACCACAACGGTGTCTACCGCTCGCACGACAACGGCGCGACGTGGGACTCCATCGCCGAGGGGCTGCCGACCGACTTCGGCTTCACGGTCCTCGCCCACCCGCGCCGTCCCGGTGTCGTCTGGGTGGTGCCCGTGGCCGACTCGGGTGAGCGCATCCCGCCGGACGCCCAGCTGCAGGTCCAGCGGTCCGAGGACGCCGGTGCGACGTGGCGCCAGCAGGCGACCGGTCTGCCCGGCCACAGCTACACGTGCGTGCTGCGCGACGCAGCCTCCCTCGACGCGGCCGACCCGGTCGGCGTCTACCTCGGCACCCGCAACGGCGACGTCTTCGCCTCGGCTGACGAAGGTGAGACCTTCCAGCGCATCGCGACCCAGCTGCCCGACGTGCTCGTCGTGCGCGCCGCCCAGCTCGCCTGACACGCAAGGGATTCCGTATGCCGTCCGCCCCCGTCCGCGTCATCCTCCCCGGCATGCTCCGCGACCTCGTGGGTGGCGTCGCCGAGATCGAGGTCGAGTCGCCGTCCGAGTCGCAGACCGTGGCCGAGCTGCTCGACCGGGCGTTCTCCGGTCATCGCATCCTCGACGGGAAGGTGCGTGACGAGCGCGGCCAGATCCGTCGGCACGTCAAGGTCTTCGTCAACGGCGAGGACGCCACGCGCGGCGAGGGCATCGGCGCACCGGTGCCGGCCGGAGCCCGGGTCCACATCATCAACGCCGTCTCAGGAGGCTGACGGCACCCCGGACATCGGCCCGAGCACGGGGAAGTCGGCCCGCAGCACCGCCCCGCCCGGGGTCTCGCGGCTCAGTGTCAGGTCGCCACCCAGTGACCGCAGGGTGTCGCGCAGCAGCCGGAGCCCGAGGTGCCCTCGGTTCGAACCGGACGGAGGCTCGTCAACCGTGGCCGAGGGCCCCACGCCGTCGTCGCGCACCTTGACGACGACGCG
The DNA here is from genome assembly GCF_056403915.1 of Terrabacter sp. P2_E3. Classification (NCBI taxonomy): domain Bacteria; kingdom Bacillati; phylum Actinomycetota; class Actinomycetes; order Micrococcales; family Intrasporangiaceae; genus Terrabacter; species Terrabacter sp. P2_E3. Next base: position 47,328 of record NZ_JBFUEN010000006.1, on the reverse strand, counting down.
CTCGCCACGGAGGACGGCCGACACCGCCACGGTCGAGGCGTCCGCGTGCTTGTCGACGTTGCGCAGCCCTTCGCGCACGACCCGGAAGGTCAGCTGGGCGACGGCGAGCGAGTCGTCGAGCCGGGGGTCCACCGAGACGTCGACGTCGGTTCCATGGCGGCGCTGCCGGTCCGCCAGCTCCTCGACGGCAGCCACGAGGCCCCCGCTGCGCAGGTCCGCCGGGTAGACGTCGGTGAGCAGCTCGCGCGCCCCCGTGGCGCTGCGTGCGAGGTCGGCCGTCGCCTGCTCGAGCAGGTGCCGCTCTGCGGTCGCCTCCTCCGGCAGGGCGGCCGCGACGGTCGGCAACGCGTACCCGAGCCCCACGATGTCCTGCACGAGTCCGTCGTGGAGGTCCTGCGAGAGGCGTCGGCGCTCGAGGTCCGAGGCCGACAGCGCGTGGGCCATCATCTCCTCCCGCTCGGCGAGGCCGCGGTCGACGCGGCGGGCGAGGGACAGCGCGAGCGGGAGCAGGGCGAGGGCGAGCAGCAGGAGCGAGACGAGGCCCAGCGTGGTGAACTGCCAGCGGATGTCGGCGACGTCGTGCTGGATGCGCTCGGTGGGCCAGTAGGCCTCGAAGACGAGGGGATGGCCGTCGGCGGCGCGGAAGCCGACGTAGACCTCGATGAGCTCCTCATGGGACTGCTCGGCGGCGTTCTCGGGCTTGTCGAGGTCTGACAGCTCCGCGGTCGCGCCGGTGCCCCCGAAGAGGGCTGCGACGTCGGGTTCGAGCTCGTACGTCCTGCCGGTCATGCCCGCCTCGTCGGTCCACAGCACGAGCCCGTCGGCGGTCCAGATCTTCATGTGGGCGATGGACCCGTCGGCCATCCGTGCCCGCATGAGGCGCTCGAGGGGTGCCATGGCCTCGGGCCGTCCGGCCCGCACCCCCTCGTCGACGAGCGGTGCCACGACCGAGTTGGCGAACGCGACGCTGCGCACGTCGGCCTCGTGGAGGGAGAGGGACTCGGCCAGGGGTTTGGACAACAACAGCGTGCCCGAGGCGACGACGAGCAGCACCGCCACGCTCCAGACCACGAACCGGGTCACGGCGCTGCGCACGACGGTCGACCGGCCGGGTGGGAGCGGCCCTCGGCTCGCCCTGCCGGAGGCGAGGTCAGATCTCATCGTCGAGCCGGATCAGCTTGCGCCGCAGAGCGATCATGACGGCCTCGAGCTGGCTGTGCGCGTCGAGCTTGACGAGGATGTTCTTGATGTAGCCGCGGCAGGTGAGCACCGAGATGCCGAGCGTGCGGGCGATGGCCGTGGGGTCCCGCCCCTGGGCGAGCAGGGCCAGGACCTGCTGCTCCCGAGAGGTCAGCAGCTCCGGGGTGCCCTGTCTGCCGGACCCGTTGCCGACGAGCGCCCTCAGCAGCACCGGGTGCACGGCGAAGGTCCCGCGACTGGCCTCGCGCAGCGCTTGGATCAGCTCGGCGAGCGGGCCGCCCTTGGGCAGCAGGGCCGAGGCTCCGGCCTCGGCGGCGCGGGCCAGCAACGCGTGGGTGACGTGGGCGGTGAGGACCACCACGCGCACCTGCGGGTGCGCATCGGTGACGCGGCGGGTCAGCTCGATGCCGTCACCGTCGTCGAGGTGCACGTCCATGACGATCGCGTCGGGGCGCGCACGGTCGATGATCGCGAGCGCGTCGACGACGCCGCCCGCGGTGCCGACGCTCTCCATGTCCGGCTGGGCTGACACGGCGAGCGACAGGGCGTCGGCGACAGTTCGGTGGTCGTCGACGACCAGCACACGCATCATCTCGGACGACATCGAGCCCCCTCGTCGTCAGGACAGTGCGCTCCCCGGCGCACCGCTCCGCGCACCAGTATCACGGCTGGAGGCCTCGCGTGCGGAGAAACGGCCCTCGAAAAGTGGGGGTCGGGGCACCCGCCGCTGGGTGGTCCGGCGTCATCCGGCGGCGCCCACCATGGGAGGAGTTCTGCAAGGGGGGATCCGGATGAACGGAACTGCTGGGCTTCGCGTACGCCTGTGTGGGGGACTCGTCGTGGGAGACGGGGACCTCGCCCTCGGCCCGCGCGACGTCGGAGGGGCCAAGGCGCGTCAGGTGCTCATGGCGCTGCTGTTCGAGGCCGGTGCGGGTGTCTCGAAGGGACGTCTCATCGAGTTCCTCTGGGGTGGAAGACCGCCCGCCGGTGCACTCGGCACGCTGGAGGCCTACGTCAGTGTGCTCCGGAAACGGCTCGCGATGGTGTTCCCGGGCGGGACGCCGGTCGTCACGGTCCCGGGCGGCTACCGCTGGGACGTGGACCGGGCGCCCGTCGACGTCGTCGAGTTCACCCGCCTCGTCGCCGCCGCACGCGCGGTCGACGTGTCCGGGACCGATGCGCTGGAGGCGTATGCCGCTGCCCTCGCCCTCGTCGAACGTCCTCTGGCGCCGGTGGACGGCGACCTGCCCTGGCTCGAGGAGCACGTCTCCGGTCACCACTCTCGGGTGCTGCGCGTGCTCACCGACGCCGCGCGCCTCGCGCTGGACGAGGGCGACCCGTCCCGGGCCGAGACCTGGGCCCGGGACGCGATCGAGCGCGACCTGCTCGTCGAGGCGGCTTGGCAGGTGCTGCTCGAGTCGCTGGAGCGCCAGGGACGCCAGGCCGAGGCGATGCGGGAGTACGAGACCTGTCGCTCGGTCTTCGCCGACGAGCTGGGCTGCGACCCGGGACCGGGACTGCGCACGGTTTTCACGCGTCTGCTCGCGGCGACCTCGTCCGACGACGACGGGCTGCGCGACCTCGTCGACGCCGTCGTGCGCCTGCACGTGCGGCTGCTCGCCCACGGGGCTGACGGTCGCGGGGCGGGCCGGCTGCCCTTCGCGCACGCGGCCGGAGGTCGTGGGGCCGGGGGCATGGCACAGCCCGAGGCGCTCGCCTCCCTCGAGGAGGACTGCCGGCGGCTCCGGTCGCTGCTCCGCGCCGCACGCGAAACGGTGCCGTCGGGTCTCCCGGGTGGCCGACCGGCCGAAGACGTCAGGAGAGCGGCCACGGCGTGACGACGCGTCCGTCGAGCTCGTCGAGGAGCACGGGCCCGAGGACCCGGGAGTCCACCGAGCGGGAGCGGTCGTCGCCCATGACGAAGACGGCACCTGCGGGCACGGCGACGGGGCCGAACCACACACTGTCCATCGACTCCTCGTCGACCCACGGCTCGGTCACCGGCACGCCGTCGACGACGAGCCGCCCGTCCTCGAGGCCGACCACGTCGCCGCCGACCGCGACGACGCGCTTGACAAACGACGTCCCGGTGGGCACCTGAGCGCCGGCGTTCGTCGTGGACGCCGCCCGCTCGGCCCACCCCGGGCCGACGACGACCACGTCGCCGCGGGACACGGTCCCCGCCCACGGCGTGCGGAGCAGGATCACGTGGTCGCCCGCCGACAGCGTCGGGCTCATCGAGTCGGAGGTGACACGGACCGGCTCGACCACCCAGTGCGACCCGACGGCGAGACCGACGGCGAGCACGGCGAGTGTCCGGCGCGCGCGGCGCGAGCCGTGGTGGAGGCCACGACCCCGACGACCCGCGAACGGCGACTGCACGTGCGGCGTCCGAGGGGAGCGCACGGTCCCGGCTGCCGACGCGCCATCCCCTGGCGGTCGTCCCGACGCGGACATCGGCAGGCTCACGTGAACCGGGCCACGGCCCAGACGATCCAGCCACAGACGCCCACCGCGAGCAGCAGGTTGGTGACGGAACGGCGCTGGGCGGGGGCCATCAGGCCGACGAGGAGGGCCAGCGCCGCGAACTCGGCGGTGACGCAGACGGCATCGAGCAGCCCCAGGGCCTCGACGGTCGAACCGCCCTCGGACCCCGGGATGACCGGCATCCCGTTGCCGTGGCCGCCGGGCACGAGCAGGGGACCGTGGTGCCCGCCACCGGACACGGCCGCACCCTCGCTGTGGAACGGCAGTCCTGCGGTGCGGGACACGACGTAGAGGGCGATGAGGCCGGCCGTCGAGAGCACCGCCGCGGGCAGGAACCGCCTCGCGGTGCCGCGCCACAGCGCCTGGCCCAACCACAGCTGGGCGGTGGCGACGACCGCGAAGAAGACACCGGCCGGTGCCCACTCGTCGACGTGCTCCGGCGTCACGACCACGTGGACGAGCCCGGCCACCCCGAGGAGGGTGCCGGCCGCGCGGGCCTCGGCCGACGGCGTACGCCAGCGGTGTGCCTGCTGCGGCGTGCCCTCGTCGTCGACCGCGGCACCGGGACGGCCCTCGCGGGCCGTCGCGGTCACAGCTCACCATCCTCGGGCAGCGACCTGCACGGATCACTCATCGGGTCGGTCGACTCCCCGGCCACGACCTCGAACTGGCTCATCATGTCGTGGTCCTCGTGGACGAGGTTGTGGCAGTGGATCATGTACTTGCCCCGCCCCTCGAAGCGCATGACGACCCGCACCGTCTCGTTCTCGCCGACGTAGACGACGTCCTTGGGCCCGAGCTCGTGGGCCATCGGCGCCGCGCCGTTGCGGTCGAGCACGCGGAAGTCCACGAGGTGGATGTGGACCGGGTGGAACCAGCCGCCCGACGAGTTGCGGATCTCCCACACCTCGACGTCCTCCTCTGCGGGGTTTGCCTCGACGAGCGCGAACCGGCTGCGCACGACGTCGTCCCACGTGTGGCCGTTGATCGTCCACTGGCTGTTCTTGCGCACGAGGTCGAGCCTTCGGGTGCGCACGGCGTCGGCGGCGGTCAGCGCCATGACCGGGTTGGTCGGGTTGAGCTGGTCGGGAACGGCGTTGTCGGCCGGGTCGAAGTCGTCGCCGACGACGTCGAAGGCCATGACCTTGTTCGTGTTGTCGTAGTCGATGTTGTTCTTCGGGCTCGAGTTGCCGAGCACGACCCGCCGGCCCACGGGGTAGCGGCTGAAGTCGACGACGACCTCGTAGCGTTCAGCCATGCCCTGCCGGAAGCTCCTGACCCGCTGGGGTGCCGGCATCAGGCCCGCGTCCGTCGCGATGACGACGAACGGGTCGCCGGAGTCGAGCGACCACTGGTAGGACCGTGAGATCGAGGCGTTGAGCAGCCGGAAGCGGTAGCGCCGCCGCTTGACCTTCATGACCGGCCACGGCACCCCGTTGACGAGGACGACGTCGCCGAACATCCCGGACTCGTCGTGGTTGTCGAAGTAGAGCTGCCCGTCCGTCGCGAACATCGCGTCGCTGACGACCAACGGGACGTCGAACTCGCCGTGTGGAATCGGCAGCGACTGCTCGAGCGGGTCCGTGAGGTGGTACTGCGCTGCCAGGCCCATGAGGACGTTCTCCGCCGTGTGGTGCAGGCCGTGGTCGTGGTACCAGAGCGTCCGGGCCGTCGGGGTGTTCGGGTAGACGTAGTCCTTGTACTGACCCGGGTTCGTGATGTCACTGGCGTACCCGTCGTACTCCGGGGCCGACGGTGACCCGTGCAGGTGCACCGAGGTCCACGGCGTGTAGCGCAGGAGCGGGTGGGTCGCCGGCAGGTTGTTGACCTGGCGCATGACGGTGCGGCGGCCCTGCGCGACCTTGACCGTCGGCCCGGGCACGCTGCCGTTGTAGCCCCACAGTGGCGTCTTGAGGCCCGGGACGACGTCGGCCATGACCGGCTTCATGTAGACCTTGTAGTAGTCGGTCGTGCTGTCGACCCGGCTGGGCTGGAGCACGGGCGGCACCCGGAAGGCCAGCGTGAACGGCTTCGGCAGCCTGCTGGTCGCGAGCCGGCTCTGCGTGCTCGAGCCCGCCCGGACGGTGCGCTCCAGCGGCAGGGCCAGAGCGGCGCCACCCACGACGCCCAGCTTCATCAGGTCACGACGCGACAGTGACATGGTTCCTCCTCGATCGACTCCAACTCCCTCTAGGACAGCGGGGCGACCTTGGGATCTCCTTGTGGGTCGGGGGAGCCCGTGCCCAAGGTTTCCGCAAGGCCGCGCGCGGAGCCTGACGGGAACGCCCGTACCGGGCGCCCGTCACCGGACCTACGCGTGAGAAGGCAAGTCATGAGACGTCCAACCGCAGCGGCGCTCGCCGCAGTCATCGGCCTCCCGGTCGTCATCGGTGTCAGCGCATCCGCCGCCGTCGTCGGCGGTACGCCCGGACCGGGCCTGGCGGCCGTCGGTCCCGTGAGCGCGACCAACGGCTACCCCACCTGGTACAAGGACAAGAACGGGCTGCGGCTCGAGCTGTGCGTCGCCGCAGCCGACCCGCTCTGTCCCGCTCGAGGCGACCTTCCCGACGAGACGGCGCCCGTCGCCTTCCCTGACAACTACCCCGACGAGGCGTTCTACTCGCTGACCGGCGCCCAGGTCGACACGGCGAGCGCCGGCGTCGCGCGCCTCGACATGGCCCTCGAAGGAGCGTTCTCCGCCGGGCCGGTCGTCGACGGCGAGCAGGTCGTCTTCGCGCGGATGCGGCTCAAGATGACCAACGTCCGCAACGACACCGACTACACGTTCACGACACCCGTGGGGACGAAGACCCTCAAGGCCAACCGCGACGGGCTGATCTTCGACACCGAGGACATCGGCATCGGTGCGCCGGGCGACTTCTCCGGCGCCCTCGGCGGCCGCATCGGGCCGTTCCTGACGTGGGACACGTTCGGCACGCGGACGGACCCCGCTCTCAAGGGCGACACCTACGTCGGCGACGGCATCACCGACCACCGGATCAAGGGCAGCCCCTACGGCACGAACGTCTTCCGGATCCAGGGGCCGGGCGTCAACCCGTCCGCGACGACCGACGCGTGCCCGACGGTGACCGGACCCGTGGCCGACTGCATCGAGACGGACCTCTTCACCGTCCAGGGGAAGGTCGCGACGACCTCCGGCGTGTCGGCCGACGCCGCGACCTACGCCCGCTCGTCCGGGGGTGCCTCGCTCGTCGACGTCTTCGCCTCGTCGGAGCCGGGGGAGCTGCAGGCCATCGAGGTGGGCGACGCCTCGAGCGTCGTCGGCTTCGCCACCACGGCCCTGACCGGGGGCGACGGGAGGTACTTCGCCCGGGTCGCCGCCGACGGGCTGCCGAGCCGAGTCCAGGTCTCGAACGTCGGCGATGTGCCGCCGTCACGCAAGACCATCGCCGTCGTCGACCGGGTGTCGGGCACCGCCGTCTTCGATGCGGGCCGGCGCGTGCTGTCGGTCGGGGCCAGCTCGAGCGACACGTTCGCCGACCCGACGCTCACCGCCGTCGGTCTCGGTGACCTCGTCGGCGGCACGCTGGTCGTCGACCCCCTCGTGGCGCCGCCCGTCACGGTCACGGTCACCTCCGCCGCCGGTGGCGCCGTCACGATCCCGGTGACGGTGACCGGCCCCGCCACGGACCCGATTCCGGTCAGGGCCCAGGCCGGACCCGACCAGACGGTCCAGCCGGGACAGGTCGTCACGCTCGACGGGTCCACGTCCCGCGGCACGATCCTGTCGTACGCGTGGGAGAGCCCCGCAGGAATCTCCCTGACCTCGCCGAACAGCGCCGTTGCGTCCTTCACCGCCCCTGACGCTCCCGGCGACTACGAGCTAGCCCTCGTCGTGACGGGGACCGGGGGCACGAGCGACCGGGCCACGGCCACCGTCACGGTCACGCCGCCGGTGACGGTCGTCGTCGCGAGCGCCGGGTCCGACCAGACGGTGCGGCGCGGGACCGTCGTGACCCTCGACGGTGGGGCGTCACAGGGAGCCGCGACCTATGCCTGGGCGCAGGTCGCCGGCCCCACGAGGCCGACGGTGACCCTCTCCGGCGCCACGTCCGCCCGACCGACGTTCACGTTCCCGCTCTTCCACGCCTCGGACGGCAACGCGGGCCCGCTGACGTTCCGGCTCACGGTGCGCGATGCCACCGGGGCCCTCACGTCCACGGACGACGTGGTGGTGACGCCCACCTCCGACACCGTCGTCGTGACGACGGCGCGCTTCAAGGGCCAGTGGCGCATCGACGGCACGAGCAGCGTCGTGGCGGGACAGCGGGTCACGGCGCACCTGGGTGGACTCGCCGGGACGGTCATCGGATCAGCGGTCGTCGACGCGGCCGGCGGGTTCTCGATCCGGCCCGCCACCGGACCCTTCGCGACCCAGGGCGCCACGGTCGTCGTCGAGTCGGAGCTGGGCGGTGTCTCCACCCCGTTCACCGTGCGGCTGAACTGACCCCTCCCCGGGGTGGGCGCAGATACCCCCGGCCGTCCACCCCCGAGGTGGCCCCCTCCTTGCGGAGGGGGCCACCGTCGTGAGTGCTGGCTCGGGTCGCCCGCCTCGGTCGCGCCGTCGTCAGCGACCGACGCCGAGGAGGATGGGCAGGACGGTGCGCTCGAGCTCTCCGACCGCGAGAGAGCGCGGTTCGACGAGCCGCTGGGTCATCGAGCCCTGGGCGAGCGCGATCGCGACGCGGACGAAGAGGTCGGTGGGGATCGGGAGGGTGAGTCCCTGGCGCGACACCGCCTCGTCGACGACGGACACCAGCTCGTCGCGGACCCGACGCTGCTGGGCAGCCCAGGTGCGTCGCGCGTCGGCATCGCGGATGGCGTGCAGGGTGAACTCGGTCGTGAGCACGAGCCAGCGCTCTCTGCTGTCGTCGGCGAGCGCCGCGAAGACGTCGCGGAGCACCTCGTCGGCGCTCGCGTGCTCGCGTTTGCTCGCACGGCGGATCCGGTCGACGAGCGCCTCCGAGTGGCGTCGGGAGAGCTCGACGACGAGGTCGTCCTTGGAGCTGAAGTTGGAGTAGAAGGCGCCTCGCGTGAAGCCGGCGCGTTCGCAGATGTCCTCGACCGTGGCGCCGTGGAACCCGCGCTCGGCGAAGACCTCGCTCGCGGCCTCGAGGACACGGTCGCGGGTGGCCTGGCGACGCGCGCTGATGCGCGGAGCGGTGGACGGGGCTGTGGCGGACGGCATACGCCAAGGATACAACCTCGAATTGAATACAACCTCGTATCGGAGCATACTCGTCGGGTGACCACTCCCAGCCCAGGCCGACCCACGGACCCCGACCAGCGCACCGTCGTCGTCGACGACGTCAGCGTCGCCGGCACGCACGAGCCGTTCGTCGAGCACGTGAGCTTCACGGCCCCGGCGGGTGTCGTCACGTTCGTCCCGACCGACCCGGGCATTCCCCAGGTCGCGCTCGCCCTCGCCATCGGAGGCCGGGTCGCCCTGCTGCGTGGGCGGGTCAGCATCGGCGGGGTCCCGGAGCGAGCCGAGCTGCAGCTGCGCACGCGGCTCGTCGACGTCGCTGACGTGACGGCCCCCGAGGACTCCCTGGCGGTGCGGGCCGTCGTGCAGGAGGAGCTCGCCCTCGCCGAGCGTCCTGCCTCCCGCTCGGCTGTCGCCACCTTCCTGTCCGAGCACGACCTCGCCGACCGCTCCGGGGTGCCCTGGGAACAGCTGCCCGCAGGGGTGCGCACGGGCCTGCTGCTCGAGCTCGGCGCCCTCCACCCCCACGTACGCGTCCTCGTCCTCGCCGGTGCCGAGCGGCACGGCGGGGACCACACGGTCTGGCTCGAGACCTGCCACCGGCTGGCCCGGGAGGGCTTCGCCGTCATCGTCCTGACGACGGCTGCCCTGGCATCCACGCTGCCTCCCGACGAGGTCGAGGCCGAGCCCGCGCCGCAGCCGGCGCTGGCCTCCACATCGCAGCCCGAGCCAGAGCCCCAGCCGGAGCCCGAGCCAGAGCCCCAGCCGGAGCCCGAGCCGGAGACCGAGCCCGAGACCGAGCCGGAGACCGAGCCGGGGCCGGAGACCGCTCCCGACCCGCAGGACACCACCGCAACCACCCCGAAGGAGCCCTCGGCATGAACCCCGTCCGCCTCGCGGTCGCCGAGCTGCGCCGCCTCACGAGCTCGCGCCTGGCCCGGCTCGCCCTGGCTGCCCTCGTCCTCATCCCCACCCTCTACGGCGGTCTCTACCTCTATGCCAACCACGACCCCTACGGGGGCTTCCCGCAGGTGCCGGCGGCCGTCGTGAGCGACGACACCGGCACCACCCTCAGCACGGGGGAGAAGCTGCAGGTCGGCGGGCGGGTCGCCGACCAGCTCGTCGACTCGAGGTCCTTCGACTGGCACCGGGTCTCGCACGACGAGGCGATGCGCGGTGTCGACGACGGGACCTACGCCTTCGCCGTCATCCTGCCCCGGACGTTCTCGGCCGACCTGGCGTCGACCGCCGAGTTCCGGCCGCGACAGGCCACGGTCGTGCTCGAGACGAACGACGCCAACAACTACATGACCTCGACCATCGGCAACCAGGTCATCAAGCAGGTGACGGCATCGGTCGCGAGCGAGGTGAGCCGGACCGCGGCCAGCAAGCTGCTCCTCGGCTTCAGCGACGTCCACGACCAGCTCGTCAAGGCCGCCGACGGCTCCGAGCAGCTGCGGGCCGGGGCGGTCAAGGCCGACGACGGCGCGAGGAGGCTGGCGAGCGGGGCCCGCACCCTCGCGACCGGTCTCGACGACCTCGCCTCCGGGGCCAGGCGCCTCGACACCGGTGTGGGCCAGGCGGCCTCCGGCGCCGACAGCCTCGAGGCGGGCGCCGCCCAGCTCGCCTCCGGCCTGTCCACGCTGCAGTCCCGCACCGCCAACCTGCCGGCCCAGACCGCGCGGCTCGCCGACGGCGCCGAGCAGGTCGCCGCCGGCAACCGGACCATCGCCTCCTACGGCACCAAGGCCGCGACCGCGTCGACCCAGCTCAAGAGCCGGATCGCCGCCGACCGGTCGAGCTTCCTGTCGGCCCTGCGCGCCCAGGGGCTCACCGACGCCCAGCTCGCCGTCGTCGAGTCGCGGCTCGACGTCGTCGACGGCTACGTCGACACGGCCGACAGCACGATCCAGTCGGCCTCCGGCAGCCTGACCCGCCTCTCCAAGGGCGCCGACCAGGTCGCGACCGGCGCCCGGACGCTCGCCTCGGCGACGCCGGCCCTGACGAGTGGCATCGCCCAGGCCCACTCCGGCGCCGTCCAGGTCCGCGACGGCGCGAGCGCGCTCGCCACCGGTCTCGACCAGCTCAAGACGGGCTCGAGCGCGCTCGCGTCCGGCGCGACGAAGGCCTCCACCGGCGCCGACCAGCTCTCGTCGGGCGCGACCTCCCTCGCCTCCGGCCTCGACTCGCTCGTCAAGGGCGCCACCGACCTGCACGCCGGTCTCGTCAAGGGCCGTGACGCCGTGCCCGACCCTTCCGACGCCCAGCGCAAGGCGATGGCCCAGACGATCGGCAACCCCGTCGGGGTCTCGTCCGACTCCCTCTCGTCGGCCGGCTCGTACGGTGCCGGGCTCGCGCCGTTCTTCATGAGCCTCGCGCTCTGGATCGGCGCCTACGTCCTCTTCCTCTTCGTCCGGCCCCTGTCGACGCGTGCCCTCGCGACGAGCCAGCGCTCAGTCCGCACGGCCGTCGGTGGCTGGCTCGCGCCGGCGCTCGTCGGCGTCCTCCAGGCCGCGGCGCTCGTGCTCGTCGTCGGGAGGGGCGTCGACATCCGGATCGCGCACCCGGTGCTCGCCTTCCTCTTCCTCGTCTTCGTGTCCATGACGTTCGTCGCGATCCTGCACGCCCTCGCCGCACGGCTCGGCGCCGTCGGGAAGTTCCTCGGCCTCGTCTTCATGGTCGTCCAGCTCGTCAGCGCGGGCGGCACGTTCCCCTGGCAGACGTTGCCCGCGCCGCTCCAGGCCATCCACCACGTCGTCCCGATGACGTACGCGATCGACGGGCTCCGCCGGCTCATGTACGGCGCCGACCTCGGTCCGGTGCCGGGCAGCATCGCGGTGCTCGCGGCATACCTCGTCGGTGCCCTCGCCGTGTCGACGGTCGCCGCCCGGCGCTCGCGGATGTGGACGCCGTCGCGGATCAAGCCCGAGCTGAGCCTCTGAGCGGTCCGGGCTGACAACGCGGCCGGTCCGGAGCATGCTCGGAGTCATGAGCAGCGCCTCGAGAGAGAAGACCCTCATCCTCATGCGGCACGCCAAGGCCGAGGAGGGGCCGGGCAAGGTCGACCACGACCGCGAGCTGGCGGCCCGTGGTCGACGGGACGCCAAGGCTGCGGGGAAGTGGCTCCATGCCGAAGGCCTCGTGCCCGACCTCGTCATCTGCTCGACGGCGCAGCGCACGCGGCAGACGTGGGAGGAGGCGTGCCGCGGTGGCGCGCACACGGAGTTCGTCGAGTTCCGGCGCAGCGTCTACCTCGGCGGCTCCGAGCAGACGCTCGAGACGGTGCGCGAGGACGCCGGTGACACCTCGACCGTCCTCGTCGTCGGCCACAACCCGACGATGGCGCAGCTGACGAGTCTGCTCACCGACGGCGAGGGCTCGCGCGAGGCGCACGAGGCCCTCGGCGAGGGCTTCGTCACGAGCGGGCTCGCGGTCCTGCGCTACGCGGGGGACTGGGCCGACCTCGATCTCGGCACGTGCGAGCTGGCGCGCTTCCACGTCAGCCGCGGTCACGACGACTGACCGGCCGACGCCCGGTCGGCACGGGCTCAGGCTGTGAGATGCGGTGTCCACCCAGCGGACACGGTTCTATGCTGCTCGCATGACGCAGACGCCTGACATCAAGCCCCGCAGCCGCGACGTCACCGACGGTCTCGAGAAGACCGCCGCGCGGGGGATGCTCCGGGCCGTGGGCCTCGGCGACGACGACTGGGTCAAGCCGCAGATCGGCGTCGCGAGCTCGTGGAACGAGATCACGCCGTGCAACCTGTCGCTCGACCGGCTCGCCAAGGCGGTCAAGGACGGCGTGCACGCCGGTGGTGGCTACCCGCTCGAGTTCGGCACGATCTCCGTCTCCGACGGCATCTCGATGGGCCACGAGGGCATGCACTTCAGCCTCGTCTCCCGCGAGATCATCGCCGACTCCGTCGAGACGGTCATGAATGCCGAGCGCCTCGACGGGTCAGTGCTGCTCGCGGGTTGCGACAAGTCGCTCCCGGGCATGCTCATGGCTGCCGCCCGTCTCGACCTCGCGTCGGTCTTCCTCTACGCCGGCACGATCCTGCCGGGCATCGCCAAGCTCTCCGACGGCACCGAGAAGGAGGTCACGATCATCGACGCCTTCGAGGCCGTCGGTGCGTGCAACGCCGGGAAGATGTCGCTCGAGGACGTCGACGCGATCGAGCGCGCCATCTGCCCGGGGGAGGGCGCCTGCGGCGGCTTCTACACCGCCAACACGATGGCCGCCGTGGCCGAGGCCATCGGCATGTCGATCCCCGGCTCGGCCGCGCCGCCCGCCACCGACCGGCGCCGCGACATGTACGCCCGCAAGTCGGGCGAGGCCGTCGTCGAGCTGCTCCGCAAGGGCATCACCGCGCGCGACATCATGACGAAGCCGGCCTTCGAGAACGCCATCGCCGTCGTCATGGCCTTCGGCGGCTCGACCAACGCCGTGCTCCACCTGCTGGCCATCGCGCACGAGGCCGAGGTGGACCTGACGATCGAGGACTTCCGGCGCATCGGTGCGAAGGTGCCGCACCTGGCCGACGTCAAGCCGTTCGGCAGCTTCGTCATGAAGGACATCGACCACATCGGCGGCATCCCCGTCGTCATGAAGACGCTGCTCGAGGCCGGGCTGCTCGACGGCGACTGCCTCACGGTGACGGGCAAGACGATGGCCGAGAACCTCGACGACATCAACCCGCCGCACATCGACGGCCGGGTCATCCGCGAGATGGCGACGCCGATCCACAAGACCGGTGGCCTGACGATCCTCACCGGCTCGCTGGCGCCCGAGGGCGCCGTCGTGAAGTCGGCCGGCTTCGACGAGTCCGTCTTCGAGGGCACCGCCCGCGTCTTCGACGGCGAGCGCGCCGCGATGGACGCCGTCGAGCAGGGCTCGCTGCAGAAGAACGACGTCGTCGTCATCCGCTACGAGGGCCCCAAGGGTGGTCCCGGGATGCGCGAGATGCTCGCCGTCACGGGCGCCATCAAGGGCGCGGGCCTGGGCAAGGACGTCCTCCTGCTCACCGACGGTCGCTTCTCCGGCGGCACGACCGGCCTCTGCGTCGGCCACGTCGCCCCCGAGGCCGTCGACGACGGGCCCATCGCCTTCGTGCACGACGGCGACACGATCCGCCTCGACGTCGCCAACGGCACGCTCGACGTGCTCGTCGACGACGACGAGATGGAGCGTCGCCGAGCTGAAGGCGTCACGCACCCCGAGCCGAAGTACACCCGCGGTGTGCTCGCGAAGTACCGCAAGCTCGTCGGCAGCGCCAGCCGCGGCGCCGTCTGCGGCTGACCCTCGCTCGGGTTCGAGGTGATGGCGACGCCCGGCTGGGTGTCGCCATCACCTCGACCCAGGCTGGGCGGTCGATGGCGTATGCCGTGTGGCCGGTTCAGTGTTCCGCGTCGCGGAAGGCGCGGGGCGTCATCCCGGTGTGCTCGCGGAACCGGCGGATGAGGTGCCGCTCGTCGCTGAATCCGGTTGTCGCAGCGATGTCCCGGACGCCGAGCCCTGTGTGCACGAGCAGGTCGGTCGCAGCCTCGAGCCGTCGTGAGGCGCGGTGGGCGTAGGGGCTCGTGCCGGTCTCGGACCGGAACCGTCGGCGCCACGTCTCGTAGGCCATCCCGACCTCCGCGGCCACGGACGGCAGGTCCAGCGACTCGGCGAGGTCGCGGTCGAGCAGCTCGAGGGACCGATCGAGCCAGCCGAGCCCAGCGGGTCCGCGAGGATCCCTGCCCGCACCTGCGGTCGCGATCGCCTCGAGCAGGGCCGTGAGCAGGTCGAGGGCCTCGGCGTCCCGGCCCGCGACGGTCGTCGGGCGGGTCCGCTCGCCGAAGGCCGCGAACCGGTGGCGCCACCTGGCGACCGGCATACCGTGCACGAGGGGGTGGTCGGGCGTGAGCGCACCACGTCGCCGGGCCAGCTCGAACGCGACCCCGTCGAAGACGACGAAGACCTCGTCCCAGCCGTCGCGGTCGGCGCCGTACCAGTGCCGATGGCCGGGGTGCACGACGACGAGGGAGCCCGCGCCGAGGGACTCGTCGCGCCCCGCGTCGCGGTAGCGGCCCGTGCCCGCGGTGACGAAGGTCAGGCCCCACGTCGGGTGTCGCCGGGTCGTCCCCACCGGTAGGCCGCTGCCGCCGGTGATGCGTCCGGCCACGAGCACCTCGCCGAGTCGGCCCGACGGCACGCGTCGAGCGCTCTCGCCGTGCGCCGGCCGCTGGTCCATGAGGTCATCGAACCAGATCGTTCCCCTGTGACCACGCCGTTCCGGGTCGGGTCCGAGCACGACTGGTGTGCTGGGACCTGCGACGACCGCTCGGGTCGTTCACGATCCACGGAGGACGAGCCACCACATGCCCACCGACCTGCTGCCCGCGCTCACCACGGCATACCCCGTCTCCGACGGCGACGTCGCGACCTACCGCTCGAACGGCCACGTGCGCCTGGCCCAGGTGGCCACGCAGGAGGAGGTGGCGGCGTACCGCGTGCCCGTCGCGGCGGCCGTCGAGCGCCTCAGCACCGAGACCCGGCCCCTCGCCGAGCGCGACAGCTACGGCATGGCGTTCCTCCAGGTGATGAACCTCTGGCGGCACGACGAGGACGTCGCGCGCTTCGTCATGGCCTCCCGCTTCGCCGACGTGGCGGCCCACCTGCTCGGCGTCCCGCGGGTGCGGCTCTACCACGACCAGGCGCTCTTCAAGGAGCCCGGCGGGGGCTACACGCCGTGGCACCAGGACGCGATGTACTGGCCGCTGGACGGCTCCCGGTGCCTGACCATGTGGATGCCGCTCGTCGACATCACCCCCGCCCACGGCGGGCTCGCCTTCGCCTCCGGCAGCCACGTCGACGGGCCGCTCAGCGACATCGGCATCTCCGACGCGTCGGAGGAGCACTTCGACCGGCTGCTCACGGAGCGCGGCCTCGTCGTCGACGAACCGGTCGCGATGCGTGCCGGCGACGCGTCCTTCCACTCGGGCTGGACGGTGCACAAGGCCCTCGGCAACTCCTCGGACCGGATGCGCGAGGTCATGACCGTCATCTGGCTCGCCGACGGACTGACGGTGCTCGAACCGGCCAACTCGGCGCAGGCCAACGACCTCACCTCATGGCTGCCCGGGCTCGCACCGGGCGACGTCGCGGCCTCGGACGCGAACCCTGCGCTGCCCCGCTGACCCGGGACGCGTCGCCGCGAGGCTAGGAGCTCTCGCCGGGTGTCGGCGACTCCGTCAGCTCCGGCGACTCGGCGCGCGCCTTGAGACCCGCGGCCTCCATCGCGAGGTAGCGGTCGGTGAGCGAACGGTAACCACGCCCGACGAACGAGCCGAGCACGCCCGACTGGGTGATCGAGAGCGTCGCCCGGCACGTGCCGCGGCCCGTCGCCTCGACGCCGTGGCGACCCGTCGTCAACGTGCCGGGACCGCTCGCCTCCCACGTGAAGTCATGCCCCTCGGTGAGGCCGGTGACGGTCCAGACCGTCGTCGGGATCCGCGGCTGGTCGATGCGGGCCCGCGCCCCGACCCGCAGCCCGTCGTCGAGCAGCGTCACCGACCGCACCGACGCGGTCCACTCGGGCCAGCGCTCGACGTCGCGCATCACGGCCCAGACGCGGGCAACCGGCGCGTCGATGTCGATGCTCGTGTGCTGCTCCACGGCGTCTCCTCAGGCTGGTGCGGCCCCCGGGTCCGGTGCCACGTCGGCCGCCCAGTGGCGCCACACCGACGTGACCTGCATGCCGACCTTCTCATAGAGACCGAGGGCGCCGGTGCGGGAATCGGTCGACAGCTCGGACCGCTCGCCGCCGTGCGTGCGGGCGACCTCGAAGGCGTCGACGAGCAGCGCCCTGGCCAGACCCCTGCCGCGCTCGTCGCGGCGCACCGCGAGCTTGTCGACGTAGGCGCAGCCGCTCGACACGACGACGAAGGCCATGCCGACGACGGTGTCGGACGCGTCGACCATGAGCCGCAGCTGCCACGGTTCGTAGCCCGGTCGTCGCGAGACGGTGGCCGTCCACTCCTCGAAGGTCGAGCGCTCGCGTTCGGACCACTCGAGGAAGGCGTCCTCGTTGACCGTCCACGTCGCGCGGAGGTCGTCCTCGTCGCGCGGCTCGCGGACGGCATACCCCTCCGGGACGGGCTGTGGCTCGATCGCCTGCCCGGCCGGCAGCTCGAGCACCCACGACGTCCAGAGGGTGTGGTAGCCGAGAGCCGAGAGGAGGCGCTCGCCGGCCGAGTCGCCGGGCACCGGCTGGCCGACGACGGTGCCGCCGTCACGCGCGCCGACGGCTCGCGTCCAGCGAGACAGGGCCGTCCCCAGGCCCAGACCGCGGTGGGTCGGTGCGACGGCCGCGTCGGCCCAGCGACCCTTGTAGACCTCCGCGTACGCGACGAGCCGGTCTCCGTCGAGCACGCCCACGGACTGCGTGGCGAGGTCGAAGGCGGGACGCTGCCAGTCGCCGACGATGTCGGCCTCCTCGATGAGCACCTCTCCGACGTCGTGCAGCTCGCAGGCCGCCATGAGGGCGGTGACGGCAGCCGCGTCGTCCCGCGACAGCGGTCGGTCGGCGAGGTGGGCCGCAGCAGGCGGCAGCTGGAGGGGCACGGCGCTCGTCATGCCGGTCAGTGTCCCGAGCCGGTCGCGCCGGCGACAACCGACTTTCGCGGACCGGGGACAGCGCCGGCGCCCCGACCGCCGGCGTGACAGTGGGTGAGATCACGAGGTCACATGTTGAGACGCCCGAGATGGTCGATTGACACCGCTGGGGCTTGGTAGGACGGTTGTCACGTGGCCCGACTCCTCGTACTTCCCTAGCGCGCCGACCAGCTCGAACGGTCAGCGCGCCCCCTTCCGTCCCACCGCGGGACCGAAGGGTTTTTTTGTGGCTGGAGTCAGCCCGAACCGGCATCACCACGCAGTGCTCGAGACAAGGAAGAGATCGTGAGCGACACGACGAAGCAGGCGCCCTCGCCCGCCGACGTGGCCTCCCTGGCCCGTCCCCGACCCGCGGCGGAGGCCAAGCCCGTCGAGCCCGTCGGGCCCGTCACGCCGGCCCGTGAGGTCACCGGGGCGCAGGCGCTCGTACTCTCCCTCGAGGCCATCGGCTGCGACACCGTCTTCGGCATCCCCGGCGGCGCGATCCTGCCCGCCTACGACCCGATGCTCGACTCCAAGAAGGTCCGTCACATCCTCGTGCGCCACGAGCAGGGTGCCGGCCACGCGGCCGAGGGGTATGCGTCGGCGACCGGCAAGGTCGGCGTCTGCATGGCGACGTCGGGCCCCGGCGCGACGAACCTCGTGACGCCGCTCGCCGACGCGCACATGGACTCCGTGCCCATCGTCGCGATCACCGGTCAGGTCGCGAGCGCCGCCATCGGCACGGACGCCTTCCAGGAGGCCGACATCCGCGGCATCACGATGCCGATCACGAAGCACAACTACCTCGTGACCGACCCGGCGAGGATCCCGCAGGCGATCGCGGAGGCGTTCCACGTCGCGAGCACGGGCCGGCCGGGTCCGGTCCTCGTCGACATCAGCAAGGACGCGCTCCAGGCGACGACGACCTTCAGCTGGCCGCCGCAGATCGACCTGCCCGGCTACCGCCCGGTGCTCCGTCCGCACGGCAAGCAGATCCGCGAGGCGTCGCGCCTCATGGCTGCGGCCAAGCGGCCCGTCCTCTACGTCGGGGGCGGTGTCGTGAGAGCCCGCGCGAGCGAGGCGCTGCGCCGGCTCGTCGAGCTGACCGGCATCCCCGTCGTCACGACCCTCATGGCGCGTGGCACGGTGCCCGACAGCGAGCCGCTCAACCTCGGCATGCCCGGCATGCACGGCACGGTCGCCGCGGTGACGGGCCTGCAGAAGTCCGACCTGCTCATCACGCTCGGCGCGCGTTTCGACGACCGGGTCACCGGCCAGCTCTCGACGTTCGCCCCGCACGCCAAGGTGATCCACGCCGACATCGACCCCGCCGAGATCTCCAAGAACCGCATCGCCGACGTGCCGATCGTCGGTGACGTGGGCGAGGTCATCAAGGACCTCATCGAGCAGATCACGCTCGACCGGGCGACGGCGGACGACGACACCGACGCCTGGGACTACGCCGAGTGGCGCGAGCGCGTCGCCGACTGGAAGCGGACCTTCCCCCTCGGCTGGACCGACAGCGAGGACGGCACGCTCTCGCCGCAGTACGTCATCGAGCGCATCGGGGCCCTCACCGGACCGGAGGCGACCTACGTCGCGGGTGTCGGCCAGCACCAGATGTGGGCCGCGCAGTTCGTCAAGTACGAACGCCCCAACGCGTGGATCAACTCCGGTGGCCTCGGCACGATGGGCTTCTCGGTCCCGGCAGCCATGGGCGCCAAGGTCGCCGAGCCCGAGCGCACGGTCTGGGCCATCGACGGTGACGGCTGTTTCCAGATGACGAACCAGGAGCTCGCCACCTGCGTCATCAACAACATCCCGATCAAGGTCGCGATCATCAACAACAGCTCGCTCGGCATGGTCCGCCAGTGGCAGACGCTCTTCTACAACGAGCGCTACTCCAACACCGACCTGCAGCCGACGACCCAGAGGGTGCCCGACTTCGTCAAGCTCGCCGACGCGTACGGCTGCCTCGGCCTGCGGGCCGAGACGCCCGAGGAGGTCGACGCCGTCATCAAGCTGGCGCTCGAGACCAACGACCGCCCGGTCGTCATCGACTTCATCGTGCACCGCGACGCCATGGTGTGGCCGATGGTGCCGGCCGGCGTCAGCAACGACATGATCCAGGCCGCACGCCACGAGGCGCCGGTCTGGGAGCGGGAGGACTGAGCATGAGCAAGCACACCCTGTCGGTCCTCGTCGAGGACAAGCCCGGCGTCCTGACCCGCGTGGCGGCGCTCTTCTCCCGACGCGGCTTCAACATCAACTCCCTCGCCGTCGGCCCGACCGAGCTGCCCGACATCTCCCGCATCACGGTCGTCGTCGAGGTCGAGGGCGCGGCGCTCGAGCAGGTGACGAAGCAGCTCAACAAGCTCATCGAGGTGCTCAAGGTCGTCGAGCTCGATCCGCACGCCTCGGTGCAGCGCGAGATCCTGCTCGTCAAGGTCCGCGCCGACCCGGCGACCCGCAGCCAGGTCATCGACACGATCCAGCTCTTCAAGGCCAAGGTCGTCGACGTGACGACCGACGCGATCGTCATCGAGGCCACCGGCACCTCAGACAAGCTCCGAGCCCTGCTCGACGTCCTCGAGCCGTTCGGCATCAAGGAGCTCGTCCAGTCCGGCATGGTCGCCGTCGGTCGCGGCTCCCGATCCATCACCGACCGCAGCCTGCGCAGCGCCTGACCCCGGCTCCACCCGGCCGGGGCTCCACCCTCCGCACCACCAGACCCACTGCACACCGCAACCGAAGGAGAAGGCCACCATGGCCGAGATGTTCTACGACGACGACGCCGACCTGTCGATCATCCAGGGCAAGAAGGTCGCCGTCATCGGCTACGGCAGCCAGGGCCACGCCCACGCCCTCAACCTTCGCGACTCCGGCGTCGACGTGCGCGTCGGCCTCGCCGAGGGCAGCAAGAGCAAGGCCAAGGCCGAGGCCGAGGGCCTGACGGTCACATCGGTCGCCGACGCGGTCAAGGAGGCCGACCTCGTCGTCATCCTCACGCCCGACCAGGTGCAGCGGACGGTCTACGCCAACGACATCCAGCCCAACCTCAAGGACGGCGCCGCGCTCCTCTTCGGCCACGGCTTCAACATCCGCTTCGGCTACATCAAGCCCGAGGCCGACGCCGACGTGCTCATGGTCGCCCCCAAGGGACCGGGCCACATCGTGCGCCGCGAGTTCGCCGACGGCCGTGGGGTCCCCGTGCTCCTCGCCGTCGAGCAGGACGCGTCTGGCACCGCCTGGGACCTCGCCAAGGCCTACGGCAAGGCGATCGGCGGCCTGCGTGCCGGCGGCATCAAGACGACGTTCACCGAGGAGACCGAGACCGACCTCTTCGGCGAGCAGGCCGTCCTGTGCGGTGGCGCGAGCCAGCTCGTCATGTACGGCTTCGAGACCCTCGTCGAGGCGGGCTACCAGCCCGAGGTCGCCTACTTCGAGTGCCTCCACGAGCTCAAGCTCATCGTCGACCTCATGATCGAGGGCGGCATCGCCAAGCAGCGCTGGTCGGTCTCCGACACCGCCGAGTACGGCGACTACGTGTCGGGTCCGCGCGTCATCGACCCGAGCGTCAAGGAGAACATGAAGGCGGTGCTCGGCGACATCCAGAACGGCACCTTCGCCAAGCGCTTCATCGACGACCAGGACGCCGGCGCACCGGAGTTCAAGGCGCTGCGAGAGAAGGGTGCCCAGCACCCGATCGAGGGCACGGGCCGCGAGCTGCGCAAGCTCATGGCGTGGGTCAAGCAGACCGACTCCGACTACGTCGAGGGCAGCGCCGCGCGCTGACCCGTCCGCACGGCTCGGCGGCCGGTGTCCCGTTCGTGGGGATGCCGGCCGTTCGCGTGCCGCGACCTGTCAGCGGCCGCTGAGCCGCTGCGGCTGGAGGGCGAGCCAGGCGGCGAATGCCTGGCCGCCGGTGTCCGCATCACCGGGGAAGGGGACGTTGCGTCGCTCGGCGAACGCCTTGAGGAGCCCGCCGACGGGCGGCAGGCGCACGACCTTCGGGGCGGAGGCGCCCCGGTGCGCACGCAGCAGGGTGGCGACCTCACCGACCGTGAGCACGTCGGGACCTGCGACGTCCGTCGCCCTGGCGTATGCCGTGGGGCGCGCTCCCAGCGCGAGGTCGGCCAGGCGCGTGGCCACGAAGTCCGTGTCGACGGGCTGGAGGGCCATGTCGCCGATGGTCACCGCGATCGGCCCGGCACTCAGCTTGCGGGCGAAGAACGCTGCGAGGGAATGGAACTGGGTGGCGCGCAACACCGAGGCGGGACCACCCGCAGCTTCGATGCCCTGCTCGGCGCGCAGCTTGCGGCGGTAGTAGGCCAAGGGGTGCTCGTCGATGCCGACGATCGAGATGTGCACGAGGTGCACGCCGTGCTCGGCAGCCGCATCGGCCAGCCGGCGCGTCCCGTAGACCGTGACGGTGTCACCGCGGGACGTGTCGTCGGCGCAGTGGACGACGGCGTCGGCGCCCTTCAGGACGGCCTCGAGACCCTCGCCGGTCGTCAGGTCCACGCCGGTCCTCCGACTGGCCGGCACCGCCTGGTGTCCGCGGGCCACGACCTCGCGGACGACCCGCGAGCCGAGGTCCCCGGCGCCACCTGTCACGACGATGCGCATGACCCCACCCTGTCGTGCCCGCCCGTGCCGGCGCAATGCCTCGCGCGTGGTGCGTGGTGTCGAAGCGTCCGGCATACGGGATCGGTGTTCCATGAACTGATACCCCGAACACCCCTCGGACCCGTGTTCACATTGTGGTTACATCCCGTGATTCTGCGCGAACGACGGCCTAGACTCGCCGACGGCACATCGCGGTGCCGCCGACGGCCCGCGCCCCCTGTCGTGCGTAGGGCCCCGCCCGTCCGGAAGGGTTCCTCTGTGACCAAACCCGTTGTCCTCATCGCCGAAGAGCTGTCGCCCGCCACGATCGAGGCACTGGGACCGGACTTCGAGGTGCGTTCGGTCGACGGGGCCGACCGCGAGGCACTCCTCCCGGCGCTCGCCGACGTCGACGCGATCCTCATCCGCTCGGCCACGAGGATGGACGCCGAGGCCATCGCTGCCGCGAAGCAGCTCAAGGTCATCGCCCGCGCCGGTGTCGGCCTCGACAACGTCGACGTCCAGTCGGCGACGCAGGCCGGGGTCATGGTCGTCAACGCGCCGACGTCCAACATCACGTCCGCCGCCGAGCTCGCCGTGGCCCTGCTCCTTGCGACGGCCCGCAACATCGCGCCGGCCAACCAGGCTCTCAAGGCGGGGGCGTGGAAGCGCAGCAAGTACTCCGGTGTGGAGCTGCTCGACAAGACCGTCGGGGTCGTCGGCCTCGGCCGCATCGGCGCCCTCGTCGCCGAGCGCCTCAAGGGCTTCGGCATGAGGATCCTCGCCTACGACCCCTACGCGTCGCCGGCCAAGGCCGGACAGCTCGGGGCCCAGCTCGTGGGCCTCGACGAGCTGCTCGCCCAGTCCGACTTCATCACCATCCACCTGCCCAAGACGCCCGAGACGCTCGGCCTCATCGGGGAGGAGGCTCTTGCGAAGGTCAAGCCCTCGGTTCGCATCGTCAACGCTGCCCGTGGCGGCATCGTCGACGAGGCCGCCCTGGCACGCGCGATCGCCGAGGGCCGCGTCGCCGGCGCCGGCATCGACGTCTTCGCCACCGAACCGACCACCGAGTCACCGCTCTTCGAGCACGAGTCCGTCGTCGTCACGCCGCACCTCGGCGCCTCGACCGAGGAGGCCCAGGAGAAGGCCGGCATCGCCGTCGCCCGGTCGGTGCGTCTCGCGCTCGGGGGAGAGCTCGTCCCGGACGCCGTCAACGTCAGCAGCGGCTTCATCGCCGAGGAGGTCCGCCCGGGCATCCCGCTCGTCGAGAAGCTCGGCCGCATCTTCACCGCGGTGTCCGGCAGCGTGCCGGCCCAGCTCGACGTGGACGTCCGCGGCGAGATCACCGCCCACGACGTCAGCGTGTGGAAGCTCGTCGCCCTCAAGGGACTGTTCACCGACGTCGTCGAGGACGCCGTCACCTACGTCAACGCCCCGGTCCTCGCCGAGCAGCGCGGCTGCGTCGTGCGGCTCGTCACGGACCCCGACTCCGGTGACTTCCGCAACGTCACGACGCTGCGCGGGACCCTCGCCGACGGGTCGGTCGTCTCGGTCTCGGGCACGCTGACCGGCCCGAAGATGGTCGAGAAGCTCGTCGGCGTCAACGGCTACGACCTCGAGGTCCCGCTCTCGGACCACATGCTCGTCTTCGAGTACTCCGACCGTCCGGGTGTCATCGGCGCGGTCGGTCGGATCCTCGGCGACGCGGGCATCAACATCGGCGGCATGCAGGTCTCACGCCAGGACGACCGGGCCATCGGGGTGCTCAACGTCGACAGCGCCGTGCCCGCAGCCATGGCCGCCGAGCTCTCCGAGGTCATCGAGGCCAAGACCTTCTCGGTCATCGGCCTGCAGGACTGAGCCGCGGCCGGACAGGTCTGCCGGACAGGTCGCCCGGTCAGCTCCGCCGGTCAGGTCCGCCGGCCGGCGTCCGTCTCGACGCGCTGGGGACTCTCGGCGTCCCGCTCGTCCTCGTCGTCCTCGCCGTCGTCTTCGTCCTTGTCGTCGGCCGGCTCGAGGCCCGCGAGCTCGGGGACGAGCTCGTGCCGCTTGCTGAACGTGTCGACGATCGCGAGGGCGACCGCCGCGATGGGGATGCCGATGAGGGCACCGATCGGGCCGAAGAGCGCGGCGCCGGCGATGACCGAACCGAGGGCGACGGCCGGGTGCACGTCCATGGTGCGGCGGCTGATGCGCGGCGTGAAGACGTAGTTCTCGAGCTGCTGGTAGACGGTCGCGAACACCGCGATCCACAGGGCGTTGATCGGCTTGTCGAGGAGGGCGAAGAGGGCTGGCAGGGCCACGCCGATGTACGTGCCGATCGTCGGGATGAACTGGCCGACGATGCCGGCGAAGATGCCGAGGGGCAGCCAGAACGGCACGTCGATGAACCAGAAGAAGGCGACGTGGAAGACGGCCGAGAGCGAGGCCAGGACGAGCTTGGACACGACGTAGCCGCCGGTCTTCTCGACCGAGATCGTCCAGACCGTGATGAAGACGCGCTGGTAGCGCTGGGGGAGCCACGAGCCGATCGTCTGGCGCAGCCGCGGGCTGTCGGCCGAGAAGTAGTAGGCGAAGACGAGGATCGTCAGGGCGTCGAAGAGGAAGGTGATGACGGAGCCGAAGACCCCGATGATGCCGCCGCCGTACTTGCCCGCGAGCTCACCGAGCTTGTCGGGCGTCAGGCTCAGGGCAGTCTGGATCTGCTCGATGTCGAACTGGGTGCCGAAGGTGGAGTTGACCCAGTCGATCGCCGAGGTGATCGCGCCGGGCAGCTGTGACCCGAGCTGTGAGAGCTGCGACACGAAGACCTGTCCGAAGAGCTCGGCGAGCCCGGCGAAGAGCAGGAGCATCCCGAGCATTGTCATCCCCGTGGCGAGGCCCCGCTTCATGCCGCGCTGGCTCAGCCACAGCACGACCGGCTCCATCGCGATCGACAGCAGCCACGCGAGCAGCAGCAGGAAGAGGAAGCTGCCCATCGCGTGGAAGGCCCACGTCGCCACGGAGAGCAGGACGACGGCGACGAACACCGTGACGATGATGCGACGGGCGTTGCCCGGCGTGATGGCGATCCATCGCGCCTCGTCGTCGAACGGCACGCCCGGGACGGCGTGGCTGGTGTGCCGGGTGCGAGTGGCAGCGGCCCGGTGGTCCGGGTGGTCGGCGTGGTGGCGAGCGGTGCCGGTGGAGGGTTCGGCAGGCGCGTCGGGGTGGTCGGCGCTCACGCGGCGAGCCTACGGCTCCGAGCAGGGGGAGCGGGGGATGCGCGGCACCGCGCCGCGGCCCCCAGCCCTGACGAATGGCGGACACCGCGTCTCATCCAGTGGAAACCCCCTTTACCCATGGGTAGCCCGGCGTACCGTGAAATGCATGACGCGGCAGGTCGTACTTATTCCCCGCCGCGGCGAGTCCAGGTAGTCAGCACCTCGCCGCGGAGATCCCGCGCACCCCTCTGCTGACCGGTTCGCCCACCCGGGCTGGAGCCACCTGAGACCACCACACCGCACGCAACTCGAAAGACGTGAATCACCATGAGCGAAGACGCCAAGGCTGCCCGTCAGGCCCTGCAGGAGTCGATGGACCTGCGCGACCAGGGTCACACCGAAGACTGAGCCAGACCCGACGACGTCCGCGGCCGAGCCGCGACACCGTGACGACGGCCCCTGCCCTCCCGGGTGGGGGCCGTCGTCGGTTCAATAACTGAGACGCAGATTCCACATCACAAGACGGGTTCTAGGCTGACGACATGGCACAGACGCAGGTCAAGGACGCCTACTCCATCGCCGTGATCGGCGGTGACGGCATCGGTCCCGAGGTGGTCGCGGAGGGACTCAAGGTCCTCGACGCGGTCACCGGCGAGAGCGGTCCGAAGTTCGCGACGACCGAGTACGACCTCGGCGCCCGCCGCTGGCACGACACCGGCGAGACGCTGCCCGACTCCGTCCTCGAGGAGCTGCGCGGCCACGACGCGATCCTCCTCGGTGCGATCGGCGACCCGAGCGTCCCGAGCGGCGTCCTCGAGCGCGGCGTGCTGCTGCCGCTGCGCTTCGCCCTCGACCACTACGTCAACCTGCGCCCCGCCAAGCTCTTTCCCGGAGTGGCGAGCCCGCTCGACGTCGCGCGCGTCGCCCCCGACGGCATCGACTTCGTCGTCGTCCGCGAGGGCACCGAGGGGCCCTACACCGGCAACGGCGGCGCGCTGCGCGTCGGGACTCCGGCCGAGATCGCGACCGAGGTCAGCGTCAACACCCGCTTCGGGGTCGAGCGCGTCGTCCGCGACGCCTTCTCCCGCGCCCAGGCGCGCCCGCGTCGCCACCTGACCCTCGTGCACAAGCACAACGTCCTCACGTATGCCGGCCACCTCTGGCGCCGCACCGTCGAGGAGGTCGGAGCCGAGTTCCCCGACGTCGAGACCGCCTACCAGCACGTCGACGCCGCGACGATCTTCATGGCGACCGACCCCGGCCGCTTCGACGTCATCGTCACCGACAACCTCTTCGGCGACATCCTCACCGACATCGCCGCGGCGATCGCCGGCGGCATCGGGCTCGCCGCGTCGGGCAACATCAACCCAGCGCGCACGACCCCGAGCATGTTCGAGCCCGTCCACGGCTCGGCCCCCGACATCGCCGGTCAGTCCAAGGCCGACCCGACCGCCGCCATCCTCTCGGTCGGCATGCTCCTCGCGCACCTCGGCCTCGATGCCGAGGCGGGCCGGGTGGACGCGGCCGTCGCCGCCGACCTGGCTGAGCGTGGTGACGCCGTACGCAGCACGACGGCCGTCGGCGACGCCGTCGTGGCGCGCCTCTGACAGCGACGCCACACGGCATACGCCCGACGGGGCCTCGCCCGCGGGTGGCGGTGTCGGGCGCGTGGTGCGCCGCGCGGTCCGGACCGGAGCCCGTGGGCGGTGCCCGACTTCGTCGTCTCACGATGTGGGCGATAGCCTGACAACCGGATCACCGTTGATTTTGCTCCTGGAGGTTTGTCATGTCCCAGCTGTCCTTCGAGGTCAGGCGCCGCGACGACGTCACGTCGCCCGAGCGCATCGCCGAGGTCCTCGAGAACCCCGGCTTCGGCAAGACCTTCACCGACCACATGGTCGTCGCGACGTGGACCGCCGAGGGCGGCTGGGGCGACGCGCAGGTCAAGCCGTACGGTCCCTTCCAGCTCGACCCGGCGGCGGCGGTGCTGCACTACGCCCAGGAGATCTTCGAGGGCATGAAGGCCTACCGTCACGCCGACGGGTCGATCTGGACGTTCCGCCCCGAGGCCAACGCCGCCCGCTTCGCCCGCTCGGCCCGCCGCCTCGCGCTGCCGGAGCTGCCCGAGGCCGACTTCATCGAGTCGCTCCGCCAGCTCGTCGGCGTCGACCAGGCGTGGGTCCCCGCCGGAGACGCCGGGGAGAAGAGCCTCTACCTGCGCCCGTTCATGTTCGCCTCCGAGGCCTTCCTCGGCGTGCGTCCGGCCCAGCAGGTCACCTACTCCGTCATCGCCTCCCCGGCCGGCGCCTACTTCTCCGGCGGTCTCAAGCCCGTCACGCTGTGGATCTCCACCGACTACGCCCGTGCGGGCGAGGGCGGCACCGGCGCGGCGAAGTGCGGCGGCAACTACGCCAGCTCGCTCGCCGGACAGCTCGAGGGCATCGAGCACGGCTGCGACCAGGCCGTCTTCCTCGACTCCTCGACGCACACGTACATCGAGGAGCTCGGGGGCATGAACCTCTTCCTCGTGACCAGGGACGGCCGCATCATCACGCCGGAGCTGACCGGCACGATCCTCGAGGGTGTGACCCGCAGCTCGATCCTCGAGATCGCCAAGGAGCTCGACCTCGAGCCCGAGGAGCGGCGCATCCCGATCGAGGAGTGGAAGGAGGGCGCGGCCAGCGGCGACATCGTCGAGATCTTCGCGTGCGGCACCGCGGCCGTCGTCACTCCCGTCGGCGAGCTGCGCTGGGACGGCGGCTCCGTCGACCACCGTCGTGAGGGCCACGAGGACCGCTACGCCGAGGCCATCCGCGCCAAGCTCCTCGACATCCAGTACGGCCGCGCGGAGGACTCGCACGGCTGGCTGACCCGGCTCGTCTGAGTCGGGGGAGTGGCGTCCGTGGGTGACGCGCCGTTGCGGCGGCCGCGCCTCGTCGCCACCGACCTCGATGGGACGCTGCTGCGCTCCGACGGGCTGATCTCCCCACGCACGAGCGCTGCGCTGCGCGCGGCCGAGTCCGCCGGCATCGGCGTCGTCTTCGTGACGGCGCGTCCGCCCCGGTGGCTCGACCCGCTCGCCGACGCCGTCGGCGGGGACGGCACGGTCATCAGCGCCAACGGCGCCTTCGACTACGACGTGCGCACGCGGACCGTCGTCGCGTCCTACCCGCTCGACCGTGCACTGCTGCTCGAGATCGTCGCGGACCTGCGGGCCGCGGTGCCGGGCATCGGCTTCAGCGCCGAGCTGAGCGGCGGTGTGCACACCGAGCCGAACTACCCCGAGCTGCACCCCCGCTGGGTGCCGAGGGACCTCGTGCCGGCCCCCATCGAGGATCTCCCGCCCGACGCCGTCGTGGGCAAGCTGCTCGCTCGCACCGAGCACCTGCCCGAGGACGAGGTCATCCCGCGCGTGGCCGAGGTGCTCGGCGACCGCGCCCTCGTGCAGCACTCGGGCACCGGGGGGCTCGCCGAGATCTCGGCCCCGGGCGTGACGAAGGCAGCGGGCCTGGTGCGGTGGTGCGCCCGCGCCGGCATCCACCCCGCTGACGTGTGGGCCTTCGGTGACATGCCCAACGACATCCCGATGCTCGAGTGGGCCGGAGTCGGGTGGGCCGTCGCGAACGCCCACCCGGATGCCCGCGCCGCTGCGACCCGCACGTGCGCGTCCAACGACGAGGACGGCGTCGCGCGCACCCTGGAGTGGGCGCTCGGGCTCTGACCCCGGCGGCACGCCGGCTTCGAATGCCCGGTGATGCTGTCCGAATGGTCTGTTGTGGCTCCATTGGCCCGGTAACCGCACCGAAACACGTCGGAAAACGGCCTGTCCCAGCACAGAAGAGGTCCCTCCGAGGTCTGTTCGGCTGCGATGTGCGGCGCTAGCATCGGTCCAACTTCATACCGAAGATGGGAGTGCAGGGCATGGCTCAGGCAACTGGTCTCTCCGATGACGAACGCCGTCTGGCGGAACTCGGCTACAAGCAGGAGCTCGACCGCTCGTGGTCGGGTTTCTCGAACTTCGCGATCTCCTTCTCCATCATCTCGATCCTCGCCGGCTGCTTCACGACGTTCGGCCAGGGCTTCAACAACGGCGGCCCGATCGCGATCTCGTGGGGCTGGCCGATCGTGGCCGCCTTCATCCTCGTCATCGGTCTGACGATGTCCGAGCTCGTCTCGGCCTACCCCACGTCCGGCGGGATCTACTGGTGGGCCAACAAGATGGGCGGCGCCCGTGCCGGCTTCTTCACCGGCTGGCTCAACCTCATCGGCCTCGTCGCCGTCACCGCGTCCGTCGCCTACGGCTGCGCCACCTTCATCGACCTGGCCCTCAGCACGTGGTCCAAGGGCTACGCCGACGGCTACTCGCTGACGCGCGTCTTCTGGATCTTCCTCGTCGTGCTCGTCGCGGCCGCGGTGCTCAACATCTTCAGCGGCCACCTCATGGCCGTCATGAACAACGTCTCCGTGTGGTGGCACGTCGTCGGGGCCTCCGTCATCATCCTCATCCTCATCGTCGTGCCCGACAACCACCAGAGCTTCTCCTACGTCTTCACGGAGAGGTTCAACAACTCCGGCTACGCAGACGGCTCGACGAGCTCGCCCACCTACTGGCTCCTCATCGTCCCGTTCGGCCTGCTGCTGACGCAGTACACGATCACCGGCTTCGACGCCTCCGCGCACCTGTCGGAGGAGACCTCGGCCGCGTCCAAGGCTGCGGCACAAGGGATCTGGCGCTCGATCTTCTACTCCGCCATCGGCGGCTGGATCCTGCTCCTCTGCTTCCTCTTCGCGATCCCCAACGGTGCCGACGGCAAGCCGGACAACGCCGGCGTCGGCGGCGGCGGCGTGGCCTACATCTTCACGCACGCCATGGACTCGAAGTGGGCGGCCGCGATCCTCACGATCTCGGCGGTCGGGCAGTTCTTCTGCACGACCTCGTGCATGACGAGCGCCTCGCGCATGACGTTCGCCTTCAGCCGCGACGGTGCCGTGCCCGGCTCGCGCCTGTGGTCGACGCTGACGGGGGCGAAGGTGCCGGCCAACGCCGTCATGCTCGTCGGCGTCGTCAGCGCGATGATCACGCTGCCCGCCCTCGTCGAGGTCAACATCGGCACCGAGGAGGCGCCGCTCATCGTGCCGACCGCCTTCTACGCGGTCGTCTCGGTCGCCGTCATCGGCCTCTACCTGGCCTTCCTCATCCCGATCTGGCTCCGCTGGAAGATGGGCGACGCGTTCGTGCCCGGCTCGTGGACCAATGGGCCGAAGTACAAGTGGATGAACCTCGTGGCCGTCATCGAGATCGCGATCATCTCGATCTACTTCATCCTGCCGTTCGTGCCCGGCGGTGTGCCCTTCACCGACGGCTTCGAGTGGAAGTTCGTCAACTACGCCCCGATCCTCACGCTCGGTTCCCTGCTCGTGCTCGCCATCTGGTGGCGGGTCTCGGCACGTCACTGGTTCAAGGGCCCGAAGACCAACATCGACCCCGAGGTCGTCGACGCGTTCAGCGAGTGACCACGGAGCCGCGGGCCCGGCCGGACCCTGCTCCCGGTCCGGCCGACCAGCTCGCCACCGCCCTCGCTCGGCTGTCCCGCGCCGGACAGCCGAGCGAGGTGACGGAGCTCCCGGGTGGCCTGACGAACCACAACTACCGCGTGCGGACCGGCGACCTCGACGTCGTCGTGCGGGTGTCGTCGCCGACGAGCGCCCTGCTCGCCGTCGACCACGAGCACGAGTGGCTCAACTCGATCGCCGCGGCCGAGGCCGGGGTGGGTGCCCCGGTCGTCGACTACGTGCCCGGGGCCGGCATCCTCGTCGTCGAGTTTCTCCCGGGGCGCACGTATGCCGCCGCGGACGTGGGTGCCAACCTGCCCCGCATCGCAGCGTCCCTGCGCCGCCTGCACGCCGGCCCGCCGTTCGCCTCGCGGTTCGACATGTTCGACATCCAGAGGTCGTATGCCGCCATCGTCCGGGAGCGCGGCCTGCGGGTCCCCGAGGGCTACTGGCGGCTCGAGGCCGCAGCGGCTCGCGTCGAGCAGGCGCTGCGGGTCCACCCCGACCCGCTCGTGCCGTGCCACAACGACCTGCTCGCCGCGAACTTCCTCGACGACGGCGGGGAGGTGCGGATCATCGACTACGAGTACTCCGGCATCAACGAGGCGGCGTTCGAGCTCGGCAACCTCGTCAACGAGTCGCGGCTGGGCCACGACCTCCTCGTCGAGCTGGTCGACGCCTACCACGGCAGGGTCAGCGACCGACTGCTGGCGCGGGCCGAGCTCTGGGGACTGGCCGGGCAGTACGCGTGGACCCTCTGGGGCGCGATCCAGCACGGCGTCTCCGACCTCGACGCCGACTTCTGGGCCTTCACGACCGAGCGCTTCGAGCCGGCGGCGTCCCTGCTGACGAGTCTGCGTCTCGACACGCTCGTCGCCGCCGCCGTCGGTGACGATCCCGAAGGAGCCTCATGACCGAACTTCCCTCTCGCGCAGAGATCGTCGTCATCGGGGGCGGCGTCATCGGCGCCAGTGTGGCCTACCACCTGGCCCATCTCGGCCGCACCGACGTGCTCCTCGTCGAGCAGGGCAGCCTCTCGTGCGGGACGACGTGGCACGCCGCCGGACTCGTCGGGCAGCTGCGGGCGAGCGAGGCCGGGACCCGGCTCGTGCAGTACTCGACCGACCTCTACTCGCGCCTCGAGGCCGAGACCGGCCTCGGCACCGGCTACCGGGTCTGCGGCGGCCTGACCGTGGCCCGCACCCCGGAGCGTCTGGTCGCGCTGCGGCGCACGGCGGCCAGCGCGGCGGCATACGACCTCGACTGCGAGCTGCTGACGCCCGACCAGGCGCGCGAGCGCTACCCGCTCATCCGGGTCGACGACGTCGTCGGCGCCATCTGGCTCCCCGGTGACGGCAAGACCAACCCGACCGACCTCACCCAGGCCCTCGCCAAGGGGGCCCGGCAGCTCGGGGTGCGCATCGCCGAGCGGGTCCGCGTCACGGACGTGCTGACGCGTGACGGACGGGCCGCAGGGGTGCGCACCGACCACGGAGACGTCGAGGCCGACGTCGTCGTCAACTGCGCCGGTCAGTGGGCGCGGGCCGTCGGCGCGATGGCCGGGGTCAACGTCCCGCTCCACTCGGCCGAGCACTTCTATGTCGTGACCGAGCCGATCGAGGGCGTGCACCGGGACCTGCCCGTGCTGCGCGACCCCGACGGCTGGACCTACATCAAGGAGGAGGTCGGGGGCCTCCTCGTCGGCGGCTTCGAGCCCGAGGCCAAGCCGTGGGTGTCGCCCGACCGGATCCCGTACCCCTTCGAGTTCGCGCTCCTCGACGAGGACTGGGAGCACTTCGAGGTGCTCATGGAGAGCGCGATCCACCGCCTGCCGGTGCTCGCCGAGACCGGGATCCGCAAGTTCTACAACGGCCCCGAGAGCTTCACGCCCGACAACCAGTTCATCGTCGGTGAGGCGCCCGAGCTGCCGGGCTTCTTCGTCGGGGCGGGTTTCAACTCGGTGGGGATCGCGAGCGCGGGTGGTGCCGGACGCGCGCTCGCCGAGTGGGTGGTCGAGGGCGGTCCGACACTCGACCTGGTGAGCGCCGACATCCGTCGCTTCTCGCCGCTCGCCGGCAACCATGCCTGGCTGCGTGAGCGCGTCGTCGAGGTGCTGGGCCTGCACTACGCCGTGCCGTGGCCCAACCGCGAGCCCGAGACGGGCCGCGCGCAGCGGCTCTCGCCGGTGCACGACCGGCTCGTCGCCCAGGGGGCGGTGCTCGGGACGCGTAACCACTGGGAGCGCGCCAATGTCTTTGCGCCACAAAGCCAGTCGCCACGTCTCGACTACTCGTGGGATAGGCCGACCTGGGTCGACTGGTGCGTCGAGGAGCAGCGGGCGACGCGCGACGCCGTGGCCGTCTTCGACCAGACGTCCTTCTCGAAGTACCTCGTCGTCGGCGCGGACGCCGAGCGAGCGCTGCAGTGGATCTGCACCGCCGACGTCGCGGTCCCCGTCGGTCGCACCGTCTACACGGGCATCCTCAACGGTGGGGGCACGTACGAGTCCGACGTGACCGTGACCCGGACCGCCGACCGCGAGTTCCTCGTCGTCAGCAGCGCGGCCACCACCGTGCGCGACCTCGACTGGCTCAGGCGGCACCTGCCCGTCGGTGCCGACGCAGACGTCGTCGACGTCACGAGTGCGTATGCCGTCCTCGGCGTCATGGGACCGCGCTCGGCCGACCTGCTGTCGGCGCTGTCGGACGACTCCTTCGACGACGCCTCCTTCCCGTTCGGCACGAGCCGCGAGGTGCGTCTCGGGTCGGCCGTCGTGCGGGCGACGCGGATCACGTACGTCGGTGAGCTCGGGTGGGAGCTCTACGTGCCGACCGAGCTCGCCGTCGGCGTCTACGACGACCTCTTCCGTGCGGGCGCCGACGTCGGCGTGCGGCCTGCCGGCTACTACGCCATCGAGGCGCTGCGGCTCGAGAAGGGCTACCGCGCGTTCGGGCGCGAGCTGACGACCGAGACCGGGCCCGTGGCGGCGGGGTTGACCTTCGCCTGCAAGCTCGGCACGGACGTCGACTTCCTCGGGCGGCGGGCCGTCGAGGCCGCGAAGGCCGTGACCCCGCCGCGACGGGTCGTGTCGTTCGTCCTGGGGGACCCGGCGGCCTACCCGTGGGGCGGTGAGCTCGTCCTGAGGGACGGTCGACCCGTCGGTCAGGTGACGAGCGCGGCGTGGGGGGCGACCGTGGGGGCCGGCGTCGGCCTGGCGCTCGTGGGGGACCGTGGGACGGGCGGGGCCACGGCGGAATGGGTACGCACGGGGGAGTGGGTGATCGACCTGGCCGGCGAGCGGCACCCGCTCTCGGTCGGGCTGCGGGCGCCGCTCGACCCGCAGGGGTTGCGACTCCGGCAGGCTGGGTCCGACACGCCCTAATGGTTCTTTCTCAGACCATTGACGAGGTGGAGGTGACGGTATTGGATCGACACGTGAGCGCAGCCGAACGACAGCCGTCCCTGCCGGACGTCGTGCTGCGCCCCGCCACCGGCAACGTCTTCGAGGGCACCGTCGAACAGCTCGCGACGGCCATCCGGCTCGGCGTCTTCGCCCGCGGCGAGCAGCTCCCGCCCGAGCGCGAGCTCGCCGAACGGCTCGGTGTCAGCCGCAACACGCTGCGCGAGGCAATCGCCGCCCTGCGCGACTCGGGCCTCGTGACGACCCGACGCGGACGTGGCGGGGGCACCTGGGTCACCGAGTCGGCCGAGCTGCCCTCGAGCACCTCCGGCGCCTTCGTGCGCAGCGGCGCGGCCATGCGCGACGCCCTGACCTTCCGCCGCGTCGTCGAGCCCGGCGCCGCCTGGCTCGCAGCCACCCAGTCCCTCGCCGGCGACCAACGGGCGTGGCTCGCCGACAGCCTCGCCGAGGTCGACGACGCTCCCGACCCTGCCGCACACCGGGTTGCCGACTCGCGGCTGCACCTGGCCGTCGCGACCCTCTCCGGGTCGCCGATGCTCATCGACGCCGTGACGCGGTCGCAGGCGGCCCTGCACGACATGCTCATGGCGATCCCCGTGCTCCGGCGCAACATCGAGCACTCGAACGCCCAGCACCACCAGATCGTCGGGGCCATCCTCGGCGGGAACGCGGAACGAGCCCGGGCGGTCATGGAGGAGCACTGCGACGCCACCTCCGCGCTGCTCCGTGGCCTCATCGGCTGAGACGACAGGAAGGCACGACATGGCGCCCACACCCACGCTCACGCTCGACCGGCTCCGCGAGGAGATCGAGTCCGGAGACATCGACACCGTCGTCGTCGCCTTCACCGACATGCAGGGGCGGCTGCAGGGCAAGCGTCTGCACGGCCACTACTTCCTCGACCACGTGCTCGAGGACGGCACCGAGGGCTGCAACTACCTCCTGGCCGTCGACGTCGACATGAACACCGTCGACGGCTACGCCATCTCCTCGTGGGAGCGCGGCTACGGCGACATGTTCTTCGACCTCGACCTCGACACCCTGCGGCGCACGCCCGGCAGCCGTCACTCGGCAACCGTGCAGTGCGACCTGACGTGGCTCGACGGCAGCGGCGCCGTGGCGCAGTCGCCCCGGTCGGTGCTCAAGGCCCAGGTCGACCGGGCCGCCGGGCTCGGCATGGCCGCGCACTGCGGCACCGAGCTCGAGTTCATCGTCTTCCAGGAGTCCTACGAGCAGGCCTGGGACGCGAACTACACGGGCCTGACCCCGGCGAACCGCTACAACGTCGACTACTCGATCCTCGGCGGTGACCGCGTCGAGCCGCTGCTGCGCGAGATCCGCAACGAGATGTATGCCGCCGGCGCCGTCGTCGAGAGCGCCAAGGGCGAGTGCAACTACGGCCAGCACGAGATCGGCTTCCTCTTCGACGAAGCCGTGCGCACGTGCGACAACCACGTCGTCTACCGCAACGCCGCCAAGGAGATCGCGGCCCACCACGGCCAGTCGCTGACGTTCATGGCCAAGTTCGACCAGCGCGAGGGCAGCTCGTGCCACATCCACCTGTCGCTGCGCGGCCTCGACGGAGAGACCGTCTTCGTCGACGAGGAGCGCGAGCACGGGCACAGCGCGATGTTCGAGCACTTCCTCGCCGGCATCCTCGCGACCCAGCAGGAGCTGACCTACTTCTACGCACCGAACATCAACTCCTACAAGCGATTCGCGTCGGCAAGCTTCGCCCCGACGACGGTGGCGTGGGGCCGCGACAACCGCACGTGCGCACTCCGCGTCGTCGGCCACGGCGCCGGCCTCCGCGTCGAGAACCGCATCGGTGGCGGCGACCTCAACCCCTACCTCGCCGTCGCGGCCATGCTCGCCGGTGGTCTCCACGGCATCGAGCACGAGCTCGAGCTCGAGCCGGCGCTCGAGGGCAACGCCTACACGTCGGACAAGCCACGCGTGCCCTCGACGCTCCAGGAGGCCCGTGACCTGCTCGCCGGGTCGACCATGGCCCGAGCGGCCTTCGGGGACGAGGTCGTCGACCACTACGTCAACGCCGCCGACGTCGAGATCACGGCCTTCAACGCCGCCGTCACCGACTGGGAGCGCAGGAGAGGATTCGAGCGACTGTGACCACCACGCACGACGTCATCAACCCGGCCACCG
Source organism: Terrabacter sp. P2_E3 (assembly GCF_056403915.1). Lineage (NCBI taxonomy): Bacteria > Bacillati > Actinomycetota > Actinomycetes > Micrococcales > Intrasporangiaceae > Terrabacter > Terrabacter sp. P2_E3. Next base: position 10,822 of record NZ_JBFUEN010000006.1, on the reverse strand, counting down.
AGGAGGTGGTCCGCACCGTCGAGCTCGCCTCGCTCGAGCAGACCGACGCCGCGATCGCCCGCGCCTCGGCCGCGAGCCCCGCGTGGCGCGCGGTGAGCCCCGCCGACCGGTCGCTGCTCCTGCGCCGCTTCTCGGACCTCGTCGGCGAGCACCAGGAGGAGCTCGCCCTGCTCGAGGTCGAGAACGCCGGCCACACCATCGGCAACGCACGCTGGGAGGCGGGCAACGTCCGCGACGTCCTCGCGTACTACTCGGGGGCGCCTGAGCGGCACTTCGGTCGGCAGATCCCCGTCGCCGGCGGCATCGACGTCACGTTCCGCGAGCCGCTCGGTGTCGTCGGCATCATCGTCCCGTGGAACTTCCCCATGCCGATCGCCGGCTGGGGCTTCGCGCCGGCTCTCGCTGCCGGTAACACGGTCGTGCTCAAGCCCGCCGAGCTGACCCCGCTGACCGCCGTCCGCCTCGGTGAGCTGGCCCTCGAGGCCGGGATCCCCGAGGGGGTCTTCACCGTCGTCCCCGGCAAGGGCACGGTCGTGGGGGAGCGCTTCGTCACGCACCCCGACGTGCGCAAGGTCTGCTTCACCGGCTCCACGGCCGTGGGCCAGCGGATCATGCGCGGGGCCGCCGACCAGGTCAAGCGCGTGACCCTCGAGCTCGGCGGCAAGAGCGCCAACATCGTCTTCGCCGACTCCGACCTCGAGCTCGCCGCGGCGCGAGCCCCCTACGGCGTCTTCGACAACGCCGGCCAGGACTGCTGCGCGCGCAGCCGCATCCTCGTCGAGCGCAGCGCCTTCGACACCTTCATGGAGCACTTCGAGACGGCGGTGCGGGGCGTCGTCGTCACCGACCCTCGCGACGAGGCAGCGGAGATGGGCCCGCTCATCAGCTCCGGGCAGCGCGACACGGTGCGCTCCTACGTCGAGGAGGCCACCGAGGACGTCGACGTCGCCTTCCGCGGGGAGGCCCCCGAGGGCAGCGGCTACTGGTACCCCGCGACGGTCGTCCTGCCGCGCTCGACGACCGACCGGGTCTGGCAGGAGGAGGTCTTCGGGCCCGTCGTCGCGGTCATGCCGTTCGACGACGAGGCCGACGCGGTCGCCAAGGCCAACGACACGGCATACGGCCTCTCGGGGTCCATCTGGACCCGCGACATCGGTCGTGGCCTGCGGGTCGCGCGTGGCGTCGAGGCCGGCAACCTCTCCGTCAACTCGCACAGCAGCGTCCGCTACTCGACGCCGTTCGGCGGCTTCAAGCAGAGCGGGATCGGGCGCGAGCTCGGCCCCGACGCGCTCGACGCGTTCTCCGAGGTCAAGAACGTCTTCATCTCGACCGACTGACGGTCGACATACCAACACGCAGATCCACTGGGCTGGAGGGAATCCACATGGCAGGCAGGCTCGACGGCAAGGTCGCGGTCATCACGGGCGGGTGCTCGGGCATCGGTCTCGCGACCGTGCGGCGGTTCGCCGAGGAGGGCGCGAAGGTCGTCATCGGCGACCTCGACGAGGCGAACGGCACCCGCATCGCCGAGGAGGTCGGCGGCACCTTCGTGCGGGTCGACGTCGTGAGCAAGGAGGACGTCGACGCGCTCTTCCGCACGGCCAAGGAGACGTACGGCTCGGTCGACATCGCGTTCAACAACGCCGGCATCAGCCCGCCCGAGGACGACTCCATCCTCGACACCGACCTCGACGCCTGGCGCAAGGTGCAGGAGGTCAACCTCACGTCGGTCTACCTCTGCTGCAAGGCAGCCCTGCCCTACATGCTCGAGCAGGGCAAGGGCTCGATCATCAACACGGCCTCTTTCGTCGCCGTCATGGGCGCGGCGACGTCGCAGATCTCCTACAGCGCGAGCAAGGGCGGCGTGCTCTCGATGTCCCGTGAGCTCGGCGTGCAGTTCGCCCGGGAAGGGGTCCGCGTCAACGCGCTGTGCCCCGGTCCGGTCAACACCCCCCTCCTCCAGGAGCTCTTCGCCAAGGACGAGGAGCGTGCCGCACGGCGGCTCGTCCACGTCCCGATGGGCCGTTTCGGCGAGCCGGAGGAGATGGCCAACGCCGTGCTCTTCCTCGCCTCCGACGAGTCCAGCTTCATCACGGCGTCGACCTTCCTCGTCGACGGCGGCATCTCGGGCGCATACGTCACGCCGCTCTGAGGCGAGTGGGAGGCTGGAGCAGGAGGTCGTCATGGGTCGTCCGGTCATCGGGATCACCGCCTACGTCGAACGCGCGTCGTGGGGTCGCTGGGTCGACGTGCCCGGAGCCCTCGTGCCGCACCGCTACGTCCGACAGGTCGAGGAGGCGGGCGGGATCGCGATCGTCATCCCGCCGCGCCCGGACTTCGACGACGGGACGGCGCTCGAGATCGTCGCGCGCCTCGACGGCGTCATCCTCGCCGGTGGGGTCGACGTGGCGCCCGAGCTCTACGCGGACGAACGGCACGCCTCCGTCCAGGCCTCGCGTCCCGACCGTGACTCGACGGAGCTCGCCATCGCCCGGGCGACGGCGGGAACCGACGTGCCGCTCCTCGGCATCTGCCGGGGGATGCAGGTCATGGCGGTCGCGGCCGGTGGGCTGCTCGAGCAGCACGTGCCCGACCGCGTCGGCCACGACGAGCACTCACCGGCGCCGGCGACGTACGGCAACCACGCAGTGCGCACCGTCGCGGGGACCCGGCTGGCCGAGATCCTCGGCGAGGAGGCCGACGTGCCGAGCTACCACCACCAGTCCGTCCTGACCCATCCGGGCTACGAGGCCTCGGCGTGGGCCGACGACGGCACGCTGGAGGCGATGGAGGACCCGGACGCCTTCTTCCGGCTCGCGGTCCAGTGGCACCCGGAGGTCGGCACGGACCCGCGCCTCTTCCGGGCCCTCGTCGAGGCCGCCGCCACCAGCCGATGACGGATGCCGTCCCGCCCGGTCGAGGTGAGGTCGGCCCCGGGCGGGTGGCGGGATCACCTCGAACCGCGGAGTGGGACGGCGGTCCCACGATCCGGACGCGGTGTTTCGCGGATGTTTCGCGAGCCCTACCGTGAGCGTGTGATGAAGCGACCCGTGCCTACCGGCACCCTCATTATCGAATAGCGCGACGAGCACCCCTCGTCGCGCAGACCTCCCAACCCTGGGGGGTCTTTTTGTTTCCCGAACCACCCCGAGGGAGACACCGCGTAGGCCACCACCCCGGCCGCCGCGACACGAGAAGAGACCGGGACGCCTCCCACACCCGCGTCGCCGGCCCCTGGACAGGCGGTCGGCCGAACCCCCGAGATCGAGGACAATGAAGGCCATGGAAGCGCTGCACGTCTACGACACCACCCTGCGCGACGGCGCCCAGCAGGAGGGGCTCAATCTCTCGGTGTCGGACAAGCTGGCCATCGCCGGGCTGCTCGACGATCTCGGGGTCGACTTCATCGAGGGCGGCTGGCCCGGAGCCAACCCGAAGGACACGGAGTTCTTCGAGCGGGCCCGCACCGAGCTCGACCTGCGTCACGCGACCCTCGCCGCCTTCGGGGCCACCCGTCGCGCCGGCGGGGTCGCGGCGGAGGACCCCCTCGTGCGTGCCCTCGTCGACTCCGAGGCGTCGGTCGTGTGCCTCGTCGCCAAGTCCCACACCGGCCACGTCGAGCGGGCCCTGCGCACGACGCTCGAGGAGAACCTCGAGATGGTCCGGGACACGGTCGGCCACCTCGTCGGCCAGGGTCGCCGCGTCTTCCTCGACTGCGAGCACTTCTTCGACGGCTGGCACCTCGACCGCGACTACGCCCTCTCGGTCGTGCGCACCGCGCACGAGGCCGGCGCCGAGGTCGTCGTGCTCTGCGACACCAACGGGGGCATGCTCCCGCACCAGGTCGAGGAGGTCGTCGCCGACGTCATCGCCTCGACCGGCGCCCGCGTCGGCGCCCACTGCCACAACGACACCGGCTGCGCGGCCGCCAACTCCGTCGCGGCCGTCCGGGCCGGGGCGACCCACGTCCAGGGCACCGTCAACGGCTACGGCGAGCGCACCGGCAACGCCGACCTGCTCACGGTCGCCGCCAACCTCCAGTTCAAGCTGGGGCTCGACGCCATGGAGCCCGACGCGTTCCGCCGGGCCATGCACATCGCGCACGCCATCAGCGAGGTGACCAACGTCCCCGCCTACAGCCGCCAGCCCTACGTGGGCGCCAGCGCCTTCGCGCACAAGGCCGGTCTCCACGCGAGCGCGCTCAAGGTCGACCCCGACCTCTACCAGCACATGGACCCGTCGCTCGTCGGCAACGGCATGCGCACCCTCGTCTCCGACATGGCCGGGCGGGCGAGCATCGAGCTCAAGGCCCGTGAGGCCGGCCTCGACCTGTCCGACCGCCCCGACGTCGTCGCCGCCGTGCTCGCCGAGGTCAAGGACCTCGAGCTGCGCGGCTGGACCTTCGACGCCGCAGACGCGACCGTCGAGCTGATGCTCCGCGAGGCGCTCGAGCCGGGCTGCACCGACTACTTCGAGGTCGAGTCGTGGCGGGTCATCACCGACTCCTCGGGCGAGGGGGACGCGACGTCCGAGGCGACCGTCAAGCTGCGCGCCGACGGTGCCCGCCTCATCGCGACGGGCGAGGGCAACGGTCCCGTCAACGCGCTCGACCACGCCCTGCGGGAGGCCCTGGCTCGCGCCTACCCGGAGATCGAGAAGATCGAGCTCATCGACTTCAAGGTGCGCATCCTCGACGCCTCGCACGGCACCGACGCCGTGACGCGCGTGCTCATCGAGACCTCCGACGGAGAGACGTCGTGGGACACCATCGGTGTGGCCGGCTCGATCCTCGCCGCGTCGTGGCGTGCCCTCACCGACGGCATCGTGCACGGTCTGCTGCGTCAGGGTGTCCCGAGGCGCTGAGCAAGCCCGGGCAGCCAGCCGGGAGCGTCGGCGGCGAAGGTCGCCGCGTCGTGGCGCGGGGCACCGAGCGGCACGGCGCCGACCAGGCCCTCGGGGAGCGCGCCGAGGTAGTCGCGGTTCGTCGTCTCGATGAGGTCGGGGTGCTCGGGCCACGCGCCGATGACGATGCCGAGTGGCCGGACTCCTCTGTGGAACAAGGCTTCTCGCGTCAACATGGTGTGGTTGAGGGTGCCCAGCGCAATGCGGGCCACGACGAGCACGCCGCTGTCGGGCAGGACGGTCGCAAGGTCGGCCAGCGTCTCCCCGGCGTCGGTGAGCTCGACGAGCAGACCGCCCGCGCCCTCGACGACGACGAGGTCGTGGCGTACGGCCAGGTCCGCGACGCGGGCCACGTGGTCGGCCAGGGTGGGCAGATCGGCGCCCTCGAGCGCGGCCGCCGGCCTCGGCGCCATGGGCGCCCGAAGGCGTACGCCCTCGACGACCGCCACGCCGGTCAGGCGCTCCACCTCGGCCATGTCTCCCGGCTCGCCGGGTGCCACCCCGGTCTGCGTGGGCTTGTATGCCGTGACGCTGAGTCCGGCGGCTCGTGCCGTGGCGACGACGGCCGCCGTGACGACGGTCTTGCCCACGTCGGTGTCGGTGCCCGTGACGAGGACGACGCGGGGAAGGTGCACCTCAGTCATCGTCGCCGTGCGGTGGGATGGACCCGAGTGGCGAGGGTGGTGCCGGTGGTTGCACACCCTCGACGGCCGCGACCGACGGGAGGCCACGGACGGGGGAGGGAGCGTCCCCTGCCCGTGGCCCCTCGACGGTAGCGGGGTCGGGAGCCCCGCCGTGAATCGCGGCTGCCCGGGCCACGAGTCGGGCGGCCTCGTAGAGGTCGTCGCCGGACAGGTCGGCACGGGCCGTGATACGGAGGCGGGACACGCCGTCGGGCACGCTCGGTGGCCGGAAGCAGCCGACGAGGACACCCTGGGCGCGCAGGTCGAGGGCCGCGGCGACGGCGCTCTCGGGCGACGGCATCGGCAGCGACTGGACGGCTCCGGCCGCCTGATGGATGCCACAGATCGCCGCGATGGTGCCGGCGTTGGCGCGGACCGCGGCCGCCAGGCTCGGGTCGTCCGCGACGAGGCCCGCGGCGGCGCAGGCTGCGGCCGCCGACGCGGGCGCGAGCCCGGTGTCGAAGATGAAGCTGCGCGCGGTGTTGACGAGGTGGTGACGCACCGTGGTCGGGCCGAGCACGGCGCCGCCCTGGGATCCCAGCGCCTTCGACAGGGTCAGGGTCACGACGACGTCGCGGGCCCCGACGAGGCCGAGCTCGTGGACGAGGCCGCGGCCGTGACCGGCCACCCCGATGCCGTGCGCCTCGTCGACGACGAGCAGGGCGCCGTGACGGTGGCAGACCTCCGCGAGGGCGCGCAGGGGCGCGGCATCGCCGAGGACGGAGTAGATCGACTCGACGGCGACGAGGACCCGCCGATCGGGCCGTGCTGCGAGCTCGCGGTCGAGGGCTGCGGCGTCGTTGTGGGCGAACGTGGCGTAGGGGACCCGGGACATCCGGGCGGCGTCGTGGAGGGAGGCGTGCGCGTGGGCGTCGAGAAGGATCTCGGCACCCCGCCCACTCAGCGCGGTCAGCACCCCGAGGTTGGCGGCATACCCCGTCGAGAAGGCGAGCGCGCTCGCCTGGCCCGTGAGGCGGCACAGGGCGGCCTCGAGGTCACGGTGGACGGGAAGGGTGCCGGTGACGAGCCGGCTCGCCGTCGCCGAGGCGCCGTAGCGCTCCAGCGCCTCGTGGGCGGCCGCCACGACACGCTCGTCGCGGGACAGGCCGAGGTAGTCGTTGGAGGCGAGGTCGAGCGGGTCACGCGACCCGCGCCGCGGACCGCCCAGACGCAGGACGGGGTCGAAGCGCTCGGTGCTGCGCTCGGCCCGGAGGTCGGAGCGCTCCGCCAGCCACGCGTCCCAGGCGCTCATCCGTGGACCTCTGCAACGGCGCCGACGACCCCTTCGGCGATGACACGGACGTCGTCATCCGTGCAGACGTAGGGCGGCATCGTGTAGACGAGGTCCCGGAAGGGGCGCACCCAGACACCACGCCGCAGTGCTGCGCGGGTGACGCGGGCGACGTCGACGGGCGACGTCAGCTGAACGACGCCGACGGCTCCGAGGGTGCGCACGTCGGCGACCTGGGGGAGTGACGCCGCGGGAGAGAGGTGCTCGGCGAGAAGGCGTGCGACGCGGGGGACCTGGTCCTTCCACGTCGCCTCGACGAGCTCGACGGAGGCATTGGCCACGGCGCAGGCGAGCGGGTTGGCCATGAAGGTCGGGCCGTGCAGGAGGGCTCGGAACGCCGATCGGGTGATCGCGTCGCCGACCTCGCGGGTCATGAGCACCGCTGCGAGAGAGAGGTATCCACCAGTCAGAGCCTTGCCGACGCAGATCACGTCGGGGGCGACGTCGGCCCACTCCGCGGCGAAGAGGCGACCGGTGCGACCGAAGCCGGTCGCGATCTCGTCGACGACGAGGAGCAGGCCGTGGTCGTCGGCGACCTCGCGCAGCACCCGGAGGCAGTCGGGGTGGTAGACGTGCATGCCGCCGGCGCCCTGGAGGACCGGTTCGACGACGACGGCGGCGAGCTCGTCGGTGTGGGTCTGCGCGAGGAGGCGCACCTCGGCCGTCCAGAGGTCGAGAGCGGAGCGGTCCGTCTCCCAACGGTCCTCGCCGGTGGGCGTGGTGACGAGGCGTGCGGCCGGGGGCCTCGGGGCGAAGACCTGCCGGGCCAGGGCGCCCGGGAAGGCCGAGTGCATGCCGTCGACGGGGTCGCACACGCTCATCGCGGCGAAGGTGTCACCGTGGTAGCCACCGCGCACGGTGAGGAAACGCTGGCGGTCGGGGCGTCCGCGCGCGGCCTGGTACTGCAGGGCCAGCTTGAGGGCGACCTCGACCGAGACCGAGCCGGAGTCGGCGAAGAAGACGTGGGCCATCGGGCCGGGGGCCATCGTCGTGAGGCGCTCGGCGAGCCGGACCGCGGGCTCGTGCGTCAGTCCGCCGAACATGACGTGGCTGAAACGGTCGACCTGCTCGTGGGCCGCGGCGTCCAGGACCGGGTTGCGGTACCCGTGGACGGCGCACCACCAGGAGGCCATCGCGTCGACGACCTCGAACTGCTCGCCGTCGGGGGCCGTGAGGGACAGCCGCACGCCCGAGGCGCCCTCGACGGCATACGGCTCGGGTCCGTCGAGCGGGGCATAGGGGTGCCAGACGAGCCCGCGGTCACGGGTGGCGAGCGGCGATCCCGGGGCTTCAGGCATTGGCGGGAAGGTCCGTGCCGGCCCCCCGACGCCGCTTCGCCGGGTCGTGCGTGGCGACCGGGACGCCGCTCGGGACGGAGGTGGGCGCGTCGGCGCCGAGGACGACGAAGCCGTGGTCGTGGATCAGCTCGAGGTCGGCCTCGGCGGCCTGGCCCTCGGATGTCAGGTAGTCGCCGAGGAAGATCGAGTTGGCGACGTGGAGGGCCAGGCCCTGGAGTGAGCGGAGATGCATCTCGCGACCTCCGGCGATGCGGATCTCCTTGTCGGGGTTCACGATCCGCGCCATCGCGAGGATGCGCAGGCAGCGTCCGGGCGTGAGCTCCCACGTGCCCTCGAGCGGCGTGCCGTCGAAGGGCATGAGGAAGTTGACGGGGATCGAGTCCGACCCGAGGTCGCGGAGGGCGAAGAGGGCCTCGACGAGCTGCTCGTCGGTCTCGCCGAGGCCGGCGATGAGGCCCGAGCACGGTGACAGGCCGGCGTCCTTGGCCTTGGTCACGGTGTCGACGCGGTCCGCGTACGTGTGGCTCGTGACGATGTCGTCGTGGTGCGACTCGGCCGTGTTGATGTTGTGGTTGTAGGCGTCGACGCCGGCCTCTCGCAGCCGCTCGGCCTGCCCGTCCTTGAGCAGCCCAAGGCAGGCGCAGACCTCGACGTCAGGGTGCTCCTGCTTGAGCGCGCCGACCATCCCGGCCACCCGTTCGACGTCGCGGTCCGTGGGGCCGCGTCCGCTGGAGACCATGCAGATCCGGGTCGCGCCGCCGCGCAGTCCGGCGGCCGCCTGCTCGATGGCCTCGGCGGGCTTCAGCCAGGTGTACTTGAGGATGTCCGCCTGCGAGCCGAGCCGCTGCGAGCAGTAGTGGCAGTCCTCGGGGCAGAGGCCCGACTTGAGGTTGACGAGGTAGTTGACCTTGACGGTGTTGCCGAAGTGCTTGCGGCGCAGGCGTGCCGCGGCCGCGACGACGGCCAGAAGCTCCTCGTCCGTGGCGCGCAGGACGTCGAGGGCGTCGTCGGTGCTCGCGGGGGTGCCGGCGAGGACGGCATCGGCGAGATCGTCGAATCGGCGGGTCATGCGGGCTCCTTGCGCGCGGCGTTGAACGGTGTTCAACTTGAACGGTGTTCAGTATGCCGAGTCGCTAGGCTCGGCTGTCAACGCGGGTCCGCCGGACCCGCATGCCGAGGTCAGGGGGGCGTGTGGCACTGAGTCGGGAGCAGGTCGTGGCGACCGCCGTCGACCTGCTGCGGCGCTACGGGCTCGGTGACCTGTCGATGCGTCGTCTCGCCCGCGAGCTCGGCGTCGCGCCCGGCGCCCTCTACTGGCACGTGGCGAACAAGCAGGAGCTGCTCGTCGAGGTGGCTGACGTGCTCCTCGCCGAGATCCCACTGCCGACGGGCGACCGCCCGCCGGCCGAGGCGCTCGTGGGCCTGGCCGTCGCCGTCCGCGACGCGCTCGTGCAGGTGCCGGATGCTGCCGACGTGGTCGGGCTCGCGTATGCCGTCGAGCCGGGTGCCGCGCGGGCGCTCCGCGAGCTCGCCCGGCTGGTCCACGACACCGGCGCACCAGCGTCCGAGCGCGACGAGGTGGCGGCACTCGTCGTGCACCACATCCTGGGATCCGTTGCGGGGCAGCAGGATCGAGCACTCGCGGCATCGGTCGACCCCGACCTGCCGGCGCCGGACGCGACGACCGAGGCCAAGGCCTTCGAGGTCGGACTCGCCGTCATCGTCCGGGGGCTCGCGGGCTCACGCCAGGCGCTCGGGACGTCGTAAGTGCTGGGCGGTCCAGGCCCCGCCCAGCACCACCCCCTGAAAGGGTGGAGATCGTCGACGCGCGTGCCTGGACCTTCGCCGACACCCTTCAGAGCACGCGGGGTAGCGCCTGATACGCCGCACATGACTTTTTCTCCACGCCCCTGCCCGACACCCGGTCTTGGCATGCTGGTGCGATGCCGCTACGTACGACGAAGCACTGGTTCGGCGTCGTGCTCGACGCTCCCGACGCGTCCGCCCTGGCGCACTTCTACGAGCGCCTGCTCGGCTGGACGCTCTACAAGGACACCCCGGGCTGGGCGACGCTCGCACCCTCGGAGACCCACGGCTACAACCTCTCGTTCCAGACCGAGCCGAACTACGTGCGACCGGTCTGGCCCAGTGAGCCGGGGAAGCCGATCATGATGCTCCACCTCGACCTCGAGGTGGACGATCTCGACGCGGCCGTGGCATACGCCGTCGAGGTCGGGGCGGAGCTCGCTGAGCTCCAGCCCCAGCAGGACGTGCGGGTGCTGCTCGACCCTGCCGGCCATCCGTTCTGCCTCTACGTCGACGACTCCGACTGACGCGGATTTCGCTCTGCGCGAGCCGAATCGGCTGTGGACAGGTCTAGTAGGGAACGTCGGACTCACATAGAATAGAACACATGTTCTGCATATCTGCTTAGGTGAAGTCCGGTATGCCGGTTTCTGGCTTGAGCAGGCCCTTGAGCGGGTGCGGGTCGGTGTCGACGGCTTGCTCGAGCAGCCGATAGAAGAGCAGTCCTCGTGACTTCGCGTTGCGGCGGTTGAACCGGAAGGTGTACTCGTCGAGGTAGTAGGGCAGGTGTGCCTCCTCGACGCGGAAGTGCAGGGTGCCGATCAGCCAGCGCTTGAGCAGTG